>JAIVGT010000198.1 GCA_020201485.1 Halobacteriales archaeon | reverse complement strand
GCAGCGTCAGATGTGTATAAGAGACAGGCCCCAGGGGTTGTCCACCTTGCCCGTCGCGCCGCGGGCGTGCAGGCTGCGCACGATGTTCTCGCGCAGGAGGCGCTCGAAGCGGCGGCGCACCGGCGGGCTCTTCAGGCCGATCTCGCCGTAGCGCACGAGGAACAAGGCGTCGGCAGACGTCGGGGGCAACGAGCGCCCATGCCGGCAGGCCTTGAAAAACCTGCGCCCCTCACGGGGCGGGCAGGGCCGGCTCGAGGCGGTCGGCCAGGCTGCGCAGGACGCTCGCCTCCTCGGCGGTCAGGACGCCCGTGCCGTAGTGGAGCAGGGTGCGGTCCACGTCCAGGATGCGCTGCGCCATGGACGCGACGCGGATGCGTTCGAGCCAGGCGTGGCGGGACATGCGGGCCATGCTCCCCGATGCCGCGCCGGGGTCCATGCCGCTGGCGAAAGCGTTCGGCCCTGGCCGAATCGGCCCCGGCCCTCAGCCGATGAGTTCCTTGCAGCACGGGCAGGGGCGGCCGTACCACACGGCCTCGTTGACGGTCGGCGGGGGCCCGTGGCAGAGGTGGCTCGGCATGCCGCTCCCCTGCTTCTCGTACTTCGTCATGGGGTGCCCCTTCAGGACGTGGCTGTGGACCATCGGGGCGCGCAAGGGGTCGAGGGCCGAAGAGGCTTTCCCCCGCCCGCGCATCCCGGGCGCGTGGCGTGGCGCTTCGGGCCGAGCGGCATCCACGGCAAGGGCGTCTTCGCCGACCGCGCCCTCGACCCGCGCGCCGCGCTGTTCCGCGTGCACGGCGACCTCGTGCCCTGGTCGCGCGTGAGCCAGCGAGGCTACCAGGTGTGGCGCGACTGGTACGTCGAGCCCGCGGCGCGCAGCCCGTCGCGCATCCTGAACCACGCCTGCCAGCCGAGCTGCGAGGTCACGGCGCGCCTCGACATCCGCGCGCGCCGCCGCATCGCGCCGGGCGAGGAGCTGACCATCGACTACGCGAGCGTGGTCCTGTGGGAGCCGTGGCGCATGGCGTGCGCGTGCGGCCAGGAGGGCTGCCGGGGCGAGGTGCGCGCCTGGGGCAGGTCGCCGGAGGAGGTGCGCGCCCGCTATCCCATGCCGCTCTTCAGCTTCGTCGAGCGCGGACGCGTGCCGCCAGGCCTGCCAGGGCCCCTGCGGGAAGCCGCGGCGCGCGCCGCCGGGCCGCCAGGAGCGCGAGGCCGAGGAAGCCCAGGCCGGCGAGGAGCGGGAACAGGAACGCCCCCAGGGCCAGCGTGACCGGCGTCCAGTCCCCGAACGCGTCCGCGTGGCTGAACAGGAAGGCGACGAGCACCGCAGCGCCGAGCGCGACACCGCACACCGCGCCCGCAGGCAGCCACATCGCGCGCGCCGCGCGCGCCTCCTCCGGGGGGACGCCGCGCGCCACGTAGTCGCGCTCCGCCGCCCGCCAGGGCAGGGCAAGGCTGACGAAGCCGGCCGCGGCCAGGGCAAGGAGGGCGGGCAGGAGCTGGCCGAGGTCGGGCGCGCCGCCCGTGGCGATGCCCTTGTGGATGATGGCCCGGCTCCACTCGATGTGCGACCACATGTAGCCGGCGAGCAGGACGCAGAGCGCGGCGAACGCGAGGTGCGTGCCGCGCCGCAGGGCCCCGACGGCGCATCCGACGGCGCAGACCAAGGCGCAGAGCATGAGCACCGCGCCCCACGGGTAGCCGACGACGATGCCGTCGAGGGCATCGAAGAGCGGACCGGCGCCGGTGAGGGCGATGTATTCCCGCTGGCCCGCGAGGTAGGCGGCCAGGGGGGAGGTGGCGAGGAGGAGGAAGAGCAGCACGCCCACGCCGGCCGCGCCCGCGGCGCGCAGCGCCTTGTCCTGCATCAGCGCACCCCGCGCAGCAATGCCGTGGCGAGGTTCACGCGGTGCGGGTCCCATTCGATGAGCGCGGCGCCCATGCCGCGCACCTGCAGGGCGTGCGGGCGGTTGAGCGGGCGGAGCAGGGCATCCACCTGGTAGTCCGTGCCGCTCGGCGCATGGCGCGCGTGCGGGCTGAGGACGATGACGGGCAGCCGGCGGCGCAGGCCCCCGGTGAGCACGCGCAGGCGGCGGATGCCGTCGGTCAGCGCCGCCTGGTCCGCGCCGAGGCGCGTGACGACGATGACGAGGGGCCGGCCTTGGATGAGGAAGCCGCGGCAGCGCTCGACCGCGGCGCGCAGGCCTTGCCCGGGCTGGCCGGGCGTGAGGTCCGTGAGCACCTGCCGGATGCGCAGGAACTGCCGCCCCCCCGTGTCGGGGTGCACGAGCTGGTCCTGGCCGTTGTACACGTAGCAGCCGACGCGGTAGCCGCGGTCGAGGTAGAACTTCGCCACGCTGCCCGCGGCTTCCACGGCGCGCTCGAACACGTTCTCCGCCGTGCTCCCCACCTCCATGTAGGGCGCGGCGTCCACGAACAGCCACACGCTCTTCTTCCCCTCGCGCTCGTACTCGTTCACGAGGGGCGGGGCGGCGAAGTGCTCCGTGCTCCGCTGGCGCGCCGTCGCCTTCCAGTTGATGCTCGTCACCGGGTCGCCCCAGGCGTACTCCCGGATCTCCAGGAACTCGTTCGTGCGCACGCCGGTGCGCGCGTGGTCCGCCTCCGGGAACAGCAGGCGCGCGTGCCCGGGCGGGGCGCGGATGCGGCCGATGCCCATGAGGCGGGGCAGGACCTCGAAGCGCGCCGCTTCCCCGGCGGTCAGCCGCACCGGGGCGCGCACGCCCAGGCCGTGGACGGACTCGACGCGCACCGGCTCCAGGTCCCACGAGCCGCGCTTCGTGCAGCGCACGGTGAACGCGAAGCTCGCGTCGAGCGCCCCCAGGCCCTTGCGCAGCAGGTGCAGGTTGCTGCCGTCGACGAGCTCGAACACCTCCGGCACCGGGCACTGCACCTCGAGCAGGCCCAGGCCGCGCCGGGCGCGCACGCGCACCTCGACGCGCAGCAGCTCGCCGACGTGCAGCCGCCCCGGGCTCAGGCTGCGCTCGACCGCCACCGGGCCGGGCTCGGGCACGCCCAGCGCGCCCAGCCAGACGAACAGGGGCAGGGCCGCGGCGAGCACGAGGTAATAGTTCCCGAGGGTGAGGCCGAGCACGAGCAGGGCAAGGGCGCAGTGCAGCAGCGCGGAGCCGGCGCGGGTGAGCATGCTCACTCACGCTCGGAGCGGAGCAGCTTGCGCCAGCGCTCCTGGGCGCTCACCCGGGCGCTCGCCGGCTCGGCCACGACCTGCGGCATGGCGACGGGCACGGCCTCGACGAGCTGGGGCTCCGGCTCGCCGACCTTGTCCCCGGGCCGGAAGCGCGTGGGCACGGGCACGTCCGCGGCGACCTCGAGCACGACCTGCTCCGGCTTCAGGCCCTCGATGGCGTGCCCCATGTCGAGGATGGTGCGGTGCGCCAGGGCCTCGACGAAGAACGCCTTGATGTCGTCGGGCGTGACGAAGTCGCGCCCGCGCAGGTAGGCGAGGGCGCGCGAGGCGCGGAGCAGGGCCAAGGCGCCGCGCGGGCTGGGCCCGACGTGGACCTTCGGGTGCTCGCGCAGGCCGCGCACGACCTTGCCGATGTAGCGCAGCAGGTCCTCGTGGATGAACACGTCGCGCTCCACGCGGTCCTGCAGCGCGGCGAACTCCTGCGCCGTGACCACGGGCTCGACGGTGCGCGTCGGGTCGTTCGTCTGCCAGGCGATGCGCCGGCGCAGGATCTCGCTCTCCGCCTCCAGCGAGCGCGGATAGCCCATGCTCAGGCGGAGGAGGAAGCGGTCGAGCTGCGCCTCGGGCAAGGGGTAGGTGCCCTCCTGCTCGATGGGGTTCTGCGTGGCGAGGACGAAGAACGGCTTCTCCAGGCGCATGGCCTGGCCCTCGATGGTCACCTGCCGCTCCTCCATGGCCTCGAGGAGCGCGGCCTGCGTCTTCGGCGGGCTGCGGTTGATCTCGTCCGCGAGGAGCACGTTCGTGAACACCGGGCCCTTGAGCAGCTTGAAGCCGCCCGTCTTCGCGTCCCACACCTGCGTGCCGATGACGTCCGCGGGCAGCAGGTCGGGCGTGAACTGGACGCGCTTGCTCGCGCAGCCGATGCTCGCCGCGAACGTCTTCACGAGCAGCGTCTTGCCCAGGCCGGGGTTGTCCTCGAACAGCACGTGCCCCTGCGCCAGCGCGCCGGCGAGCAGCTTCTCCAGCAGCGCCGGGTCGCCGACGAAGGTCTGGGCGATGTGGTCCACGATGCGTCCGCAAAGTTCGTCGCCGTCTTGCATGGGTAGCACCTTCAGTTCGACCTCGGCCCCGCGATGAGCTGCACGATGCGCTGGTGCGCCGCGAGCCGCGCCGCGCGCGCCGCGTCCGGCTCGCCGCGCTTGCGCTCCGCGGGCTGCTGCGCCGCGCGCAGCGCTTCCTGGGCCGGCTCCTCCCGCACCTGGGCCGCGCGCAGGCTGCTGAGCACGAGCGCCTCGTAGCGCGCCGCGCCCTCGCCGCGCTCCACCCACGCCGCCACGGCGTCCTCGGCCTCGGCGTGCTGCGGGTCGGGCAGGGAGCGGACGAGCTGCACGTGGCGGTGCGCGTCGGAGGCGCTGGGCAGGCGGCGGGCCTGGCTCCGCGCGCCCCAGCCTTGCCACGCCAGGAAGCCGCCGATGAGGAGCAGGCCGAGGGCGTAGTCGAGGAGGTCGGAGCGGGCCTGGTCGAGCCCGAGCAGCGCGCGCAGCCCGAGGTAGGTCGCGGCGAAGGCGAGCAGGGCGAGGACGGGAAGCGCGTGGAGCACGACGCGGCTCGTGGCCCGCATCGGGCCCCGTGCCTCGGCCAATCCGATGGCGACGCGGGCCGCGCCCAGCACGGCGAGGAGCCAGACCAAGGCCTGGACGGGCGGGCCGAGGGCCCCGAAGGGCAGGTGCTGCACGAGGAGCGTGCCGCCCAGGGCTCCGAGCACGACGACGCCCGCGTCCACCGCGGCCGGGGCGTAGGGGTGCACGTCCCGCGCCAGCCCGCGCTGCCGGCGCACGAGGACCGCCGCCAGGAGCAGGGCGAGCGTCGCGCCGATGCCGAGCGGGGCGCTGCTCGGCGGCACGCGCTCGACGACGGGCCCGAGCCAGAGGTACCAGGCGAGGTCCGTGTCGAGGAGCAGGGCCAGGAGCGCGCACCCGGCACCGATGCCGGCGAGGCGGGACGCGACGCGGCGGGCCGGGCGCTCACGCGGCGACAGCAGGCTCACCTCCGGGCGGCGGTGGGCGCGGCGCGGGCGCATCGAGGGCGAGGCTGAGCTTGCGCTCGGCTTGCAGGAAGCGCACCGCGGCGGCGCGGTCGAAGGGCCTGAGGCTGTACGTCGCCGCCTCGAAGGCGTGGATGAACGGGGCGAGGTCGCGGCCGGGGAGGAGCGGCTCCAGGGCGCGTTGCAGGTCCCGGGGGCTCGGCGCGCGGCCCACCTTCGCGCCCCGGGCGCGGGCGCGGAGGACCAGGGCATCGTAGGCCCGTCCCGCCTCCTTGCGGTAGTCGCCGATGCGGAGCTCGGCTTCCGCCTCGCCCCGGCGCAGGCCTTCCACCCGCTCCGTGCGCGCGTGCAGCCGCAGGTCCGCCTCCGCGGCGAACGCGCGGCGCACCCGCGCCCCGCCCTCGGCATCGGTCACGAGCGCGACGGTCTCGTCGCCCAGGCGCAGCTCGACCGGCAGCCCGGCGAGCGGCGCGCCGTCCGGTCGGGCGCAGCGCACCTCGAGGGCGAGCTCTTCGCCCGGCTGCCACGCCGGCGGCATGTCGGGCTCCAGGTCGGGGAACACGATGCGCGCCAGGACCGCGGGGCCGAGCGGCTTCGGCCGGAGGAACCAAGCGACGGCCCCGACGCCGACGAGCGCGACGAGGGCGATGGGCACGAGCGGGTTCAGCGGCGGGCCGGCGAAGTGCAGGTTGGCCGCGGCCAAGGTCGGGGCGAGCTGCGGGCCGGTCACGCGCGCGCCGACGAGCACGTCGCCGGCGTGCGACAGGTTCACCACGGCGCTCGCCCGGCCCTGCGCGTCCGTGCTCAGGCTCCACGACCCGAGGAGCTTGCCCTGCTCCCCGGCGAGGAGCGTCACGTCCGCGCCCGGGAGCGGCTGGCCGGCGTCGTCGAGGACGAGCACCGTCGCCACGGCGCTCGTGTTCGCCACCGCCGGCACCACGACCGCGACCTGGGGGCGCTGGAAGACCGTGAGCGGCACGTCCTGCGCCACGTCGCGCTCGCCGAGGCGCACCTGCACGACCGCGCGGCCGAGGGGCGCTTCCTTCGCCACGACCACGCGGTCCTCGAAGGCGCCGCTCGCGTCCGCCGCGACCTGGCGCACCTGCTGCGGCACCATGACCGCCTCCGCGCCCTCGCCGACGAGCGTGGGCAGGGCGTAGGTGATGCTCACGTTCGCCCCCGGCCACGCCGCGCCGTCGAGGCGCACCGAGCCGTTCAGCACGAGCGCCTCGCCCCGCACCACGTCGAGCGACGCCGGCAACGCCAGCCCCGCGTCCACGATGCTGATGCTGGCCTGCGCCTGCGACGGCAGGTTGTGCCCGTCGCCGGCGAACGTCGCGGTCAGGGCGTAGGTCCCCGGCGCGGGGAAGGTGATGCTGCCCTCGAACGTCCCATCGGCCCCGGTCGTGAGGTTCGCCAGCGGCTCGTCGCCGCGCGCGACGACGATGCTCGCCCCGGCCACCGGGTCGCCCAGCTCGTCCGTCAGGTTCCCGCCGACGGGCACGGGGGCGAGCATGCCGCCGCGCTCCGGGGCCTCGAGGGTGAGCCGCGTGTCCGCGACGACATCGACCTCCGGGTCGCTCCAGCTCGGCCCGTAGGCGCGCACGGCGTCGATGGGCACGCCGCGGCTCTCCGCGACGAGCTGGTAGCTGCTCGCGCTCAGGTTCACCTGGACCTCGATGCCGAAGCTCCCGTCCGCATCGCTCTCGCCCTCCGCCAGGAGGACGCCGGGCGCGTCCTTCGTCACGTTCAGCCAGACGCGGATGGGCGCATGCCCCACGCCCCGGTCCGTGCCCTGCGCCACGACCTTGCCCTCGATGCGGAACACCTGGCCCTTGTGCACGCTCTCCGGCGCGCCGGTGATGGTGGTCTCCGTGGGCAGGATGATGGGCGGCGGGGGCGGGGCGTCGCTGGACTCGGGCGGCGTGGACACGCTCGCCACGGCGTCGGCCAGGTGGTTCACGAGCGGCACGAGGAGGAGGAGGAGCAGGAGCACTGCGACGATGCCGGCGGGTAGCTGCCACGGCGTGCGGGGCCGGTCGGCCATCCTCGCGTCCCGCTGCCCCTTGCGCGGCCGGGCGCGCTTCACGGCTCTGGCCGCATCGCGAGCCTTGTCTCGGCGCAACCGCTCACGCGGGCGGCAGGTAGCCGATGGGGAGGTCGGGCACGGGCAGCGGGGTGGGCACGGGCACGGGGCTGAGGTAGCCCAGGGCGAGGATGGCCAGGTTCGCGTCCTTCACCGGGTCCGGGATGCCGACGATGGGCAGGAAGCCGCAGGGGGGAGCGGGGCTGGGGTCGCTCGTGATGGGGCCGTTGTCGGCGAAGCAGTTGCCCACGCCCCATCCGTCCCACCACACGTCCACGGCGCCGCGGTGGTCGAAGGTGTTGTCGTGCACGACGTTGTCGTTGGGCGGCGTGTACAGCCAGTGCAGGGCCACGCCCCACCGGTGCTGGTCGCGGATGGTGTTGCGCCACACGGTGTTCCCGCTGCCGCCCGCGATCTCGATGCCCGTGCCCCACGGGAGCTTGATGGTGTCGGTGAAGCCGTGGGGCGGCACGCCCTCGTTGTTGTTGCCCTCGATGAGGTTGTCGTGGATGTCGAGGCAGCACTGCACGATGCTCGGCATGCCGCCGTCGTTCACGACCTTGAGGACCTCGTCCGTGCCGGGCGGGAGCGTGTTCGGCAGGATGCCCACGCCGTTGTCGTGGAACCAGTTGTCGCGGATCTCCACGTGGTCGGCGCGCGTGCCGCTGTAGCCCATGCTGTTGCCGTGCACGTCGTTGCCGTGCAGGACGCAGGCGCAGTCGTCGACCTCGCCCACGTACAGCCCGCTGTCGCCGCTCCCCCACGCCTCGCTGTCGGCGACCTCGCCGTGGTCGCTGCCGATGGCATAGATGCCGTACACGCAGGCGCGCTCGCTCGTGATGCGGTAGCCGAAGAAGCCGTGGACGAAGTACCAGGCGACGCCGTAGCTGTTGTAGTCGCGCACCGTGAGGTCGCGCACCGTCACGCCGGGCGCGTCCACGTACACGCCGATGCCGTAGCCGTCGCCGCACGTGGGCTGCGTGGTCCGGCCGTCGAGGATGGTCGTGGCCCGGTCCGCCCCGGCGACGGTCACGTCGGGCGTGTGGACCTGGACCGCCTCGTGGTACACGCCGGGCATGATGAGCACGGTGTCGCCCGGCTGCGCGGCGTCGACGCCGTCCTGGATGGTCTGGAACGCGCCGGGGTCGCCCGGGTGCACGATGCGCAGGCCGCCGTCGCCCCGCACCGCCGCGCCGGCCAGGCTCGCCATCACCAGCACGCCGAGGAGCATCGCCCGCCGCATCGCCTCGCCTCGGCTGGCAAGGAGCCAGGCAGGCTTCAACGCTGCTCTGGCAAGGCTGGGCGGGGAGGAGTGGAACCCGGCGCATCGCGCCGGGGAGGTTTTCTTGCGGGGTCCACGGGGCGCAAGCCCCGAGAGCGCAGCGCGTTCCGGCCTGCAGCCTTCACGCGCCGATGCGGGGGTGAGGATTTGAACCCCAGAATGTCTGCACAACTAGGACCTCAACCTAGCTCCTTTGACCAGGCTTGGATACCCCCGCGGGGGTGCCCTCCGATGCGCGGCGTCAAGCCTGCACGCGCCGCACGGGCGGGGTGCCATCGCGCTCCAAGGCTTCAAGGCATCGCCCGCGGCGTGGAGCCGCGCGGACGTTCCTCGCCGCAGGTTTGACACGCTCCCCCGCGCAGCATGGGCCGTGGTCCTGATGCTGCCGGGCAAGGAGCTGGAGAACGACCCGGGCGACAACGCGTGCTTCGCCTGCGGCCCGCGCCACGCCTTCGGCATGCACCTGCGCTTCTTCGACGACGGCGAGGCGGTGCGCGCCGAGCTGCCGCAGCGGGCGGAGTTCAGCGGCTGGCGCGGCTCCTGGCACATGGGCCTGGTGAGCTTGGCGCTCATGGACCTCGTGGGCTGGACGGTGTGGGAGCGGCTCGGCCCGTCGCGGCCCGCGGGCTCCTTCGAGGTCACGATGCTCGGCCCCATGGCCATCGGCCTGGAGACCGTGCTCGAGGCGCACGCCCAGGTCGAGGGCGACGAGGTGCACGTCACCGCCGAAGCCGTGCAGCAGGGCCAGCCCAGGATGCGGCTCACCGCCACGGCGCGCCGCGCCTCGCCCGCGGAGGCGGCGCAGGTCCTGCAGGTGCCGAACCTGCCGCGCAGCCTGCGCCCGGCGTGGGAGGAACGCGCCGCGCAGGAAGCGACCGCGCGCTGAGTCACGCGTGCGGCAGCACCGCCCCGGCCAGCCACCAGCTGAGCGCGAGGAGGGCCACGGTCGCGGTCGTGACCACGGGCAGGAACGGGTAGTGCTGGCCCTTGCGCAGCGCCGCGCCGAAGGGCACGCTGAGCGCCTTCATCAGCAGCCAGAACAGCGCGATGGCCCCGGGCGCGAGCAGGCTGGCCGCGGCAGCCATGGCCGCGCAATCCGCGCGCGCGAGCTGGAAGAGCACGCCCACCCGGTGCCAGCTCAGCACGCTGAGCACGGCGAGCAGGAGCCACTTGATGATGAGCGTCGGGTCGGCCTGGAAGCCGTGGTGCCAGATGTCCAGGGCGAGCATGACCACGGCGAACGCCAGCCACACGTCCATGAACTCGCGCTGCGCCGCCATGTGCTTGACGTCGCTCACGCTCGCCACGGTGAACGAGCCGAGGAGGAAGAACAGCCCGTAGACCTGCACCAGGTCGAGGTTCAGCGCGAACAGCTCGACCGGGCCGGGCAGGGCCATGCCGCCGGCAAAGCCCGCGCACCTTAAGGGCGCATCGGAAACGCTTTGCGCGGGCCGGGCTTGCCGGAGCCGTGCGCCTCCTCGCGCTCGGCATCGCGCCCGCCCTCGCGCTGGTCCTCCTCGCCGGCTGTGCCGCGCCCACCGGCCCCCGCCCCGGGAACGACACGCCGCAGCCGGGGCCCGACACGACCATCACCCTGCCGACGAAGTTCCTCCACGAGCACGCCGCGTGGAGCATGTTCCTCCTCGGCGAGCAGGTGGACTTCACCGACCCGGCGTACGACCTGTTCTACGTCCGCAACATCAGCGCGCACCTGCACGTGCAGGAGGAGCACGGGGGCAGCATCGTGCACATCGAGGGCAACTTCACCGACGGCGTGCCCGACGTCACGCTGCAGAGCTTCCTCGCCACGCTCGGCGTGCGCTTCCCCGGGCCCAGCCTCACGCTCGACACGAAGGACGGCCACAACGGCACGACGTGGAACGACACGGCCACGCTGCGCTGGCGCGTCCTCGTCGGCGACGCCTCCGGGAACGGCACGGTCTGGCGGGACGCGCCCGAGGGGCCGCTCCTCCCGCTTCGCGACGGCGTGCGCGTCCTGCTCACGTATGGCGCGCCGGAGCAGGACATCGCCGCGCAAGGCCAGGCCGTGCCCTTCCCGCCCAAGCCGCGCCAGGCGACCCAGCAGCCCGCCTAGGCTTGTCCCGGCAGCCCCAAGGCCCTCCCCGCCCAGCCAGGCCCATGCCGAACCGCACGCAGCGCGTCAGCGACATGCCGGCGCAGGCCAGCCGGGGCCAGGCGAAGGGCGTGGACCCGGACACGCCGGCGGAGCGGAGCCACGTCGAGGTGCTCGACGTGGACGGGGCCGTCATCGGCCAGGTGACCGACGCCGCCGTGCCCCTCGCCGAGGACACGCCGCGCGTCGTCGTCGGCCTGCGCGAGGACGTGCGGAAGGAGCTGGGCCTGAAGACGCGCGCCGTCGACATCGAGAGCCGCTTCCTCACGCGCCGCGACGACCGCACGGCGCAGCTCACCGAGCCCCTGCAGCACATCCTGCGCCAGGAAGGCTTCGAGGTCTGAGCTCCGCTGGCCCACGAAAGCAACGGAAACAGGGGCGCGCTCAGGCCGCCTTCGCCTGGGGCTCGGCCTGCAAGCCCTCTTGCAGGCCGGTCTCGAAGCCCTTCATCTTGTCCTTGAGCGCGGCGATGGCGCGCACCAGCGCCTCCTTGGCGGTGAGCGAGCCGTCCGTCTCGAACTTGAAGATGAACTTGTCGCGGCGGAACGTGATGCGGACGTGGTCCTTGCACATGCGCAGCGTGTCCTCGCGGAAGTGGTAGGCCTCGGCGTCCTTCAGGCGGACCTGCCCGTTGGCGTACTCGAACACCGCCGGGCACATCTTCGCGCACGCGCCGTTCTCGGCGCAGTTCGGGCTGAGCAGCTCGATGACGGGGTAGTACTTGTACCCGGCCGCGGTCACGCCCTGCCACTTCGCGTGCTGCCTGCTCGTGCCCAGCACCGCTTGCGCCTCGAGCATGACGCGCTGCCCGGCGAGCAGCTTCACGATGGGGATGCGCTTGTCCTTGACGTCGTACTTGCGGTCGGTCGGCTGGAGGTCGCCGCTGTACACCGTGCCCGGGCCTTCCTTGCTTAGCGTGTAGAGCACGGTGCAGTTCGCGCACCCTTCCCCATTGCACGTGCACGCCTCGCGGTAGTTCAGCATGTTGAGGTCGGTCGGGATGGGCACCAGGCCCAGCCGGTGCCCGACCATCTCGTCGAACAGCGCGCTCGTGTTGTCGTAGATGGTCACGTCCTCGATGGCCAGCTTCGGCACCTCGGCGAGCAGGGCGCGCCGGAGGGCGTTGACCATGCTCGTGTCCGTGCCCGTGACGACGAAGCGGGCCTTGTTGTCCGTGACCTCGCGCATCTCGACCTGCATGCTCACACCCTGCGGCCCCGGCGGCCGCCCTTCTTGCGCGTGCCGTCGTGCGGCACGGGCGTGACGTCCTCGATGCGGCCGATCTTCACGCCGGCGCGGGCCAGCGCGCGGATGGCGGCCTGCGCTCCCGGCCCGGGGCTCTTGCTCTTGTGCCCGCCCGGGGCGCGGACCTTGACGTGCATGCTGTCGATGCCCTTCTCCCGGGCCTCGTCGGCGATGCGCTCCGCCGCCTTCATGGCCGCGTACGGGCCGCCTTCGTCCTTCGCCGCCTTGACGACCATGCCCCCGGTGCACTTCGTGATGGTCTCGGCCCCGGTCAGGTCGGTCACGGTGATGATGATGTTGTTGTAGCTCGCGTAGATGTGCGCGATGCCCCACTTCGCCATGCTCAGGCACCTCCCTGCGGCGCGCCGCCACCGGGCGGGCCTTCGCGCGGCGGGCCGCTGCGCGGGGGTCCGCCCCGCGGCGGTCCGCGCCCGCCGGGCCCTCCGCGGCCGGGCGGTCCGCGGCGCTGGCCGCCGGGGCCTCCGCGGCGGAAGTCGCGCTTCCGCGCCTGGAAGGCGCGCTCGCGCTGCTCCTCCGGGCCGGGCTCGCCGGGCGCGCGGGCCTTCGGGCGCATCGGGTGCGCCTCGTTCGTGAGCGCGCTGTGCGGCGCGTAGACGATGCTCTCCTGCTCCGCCTTGGGCACGAGGTAGCCGGGCACGTTGACGATGCGGCCGTTGACCGTCACGTGGTTGTGCACGATGAGCTGCCGGGCCTGCTTGTGGCTCGTCGCCAGGCCGCGGTGGTAGACCAGGGTCTCCAGGCGGCGCGACAGCACCGCTTCCAGGCTGAGGGCGAGCACGTCCTCCAGCTTGGCCTCACCGCTCAGGATGCCGAGGCGCTGCAGGCGGTGCAGGAGCTGCGTCGTCTCCAGCTGGGCCTGCTTGTCCCCCGCGCCTTGGCGGGCGAGGAGCGCGCGGGCGTTGCCGCGGAAGCGGCGGAGCTGGCTCTGCGCACGCCAGACCTCGGTCTTGTTCTTCAGGCCGTACTTGCGGACGACGTCGTTCTCGGCCGCGATGCGCTGGGCCTGCCACGGGTGCGTCGGGGTGTCGTACTGCCGCCGGCTGAACTTGGGGTCACCCATGGGCTCACCTCACTTCTTCTCCGCGGGCTTCGCGCCCGCCGCGGGCTTCGCTCCGGCGGCCGGCTTCGCCGCTCCCGCCGCGGCGGGCTTCGCTGCCCCCGCGGCCGGCTTGGCCCCTTCCTTCTTGCCGCCTTCCTCCTCCTTCTTGCCCGCAGCGGCCTGCTGGATCGCCTTGCGCTGGACGCCCATCGTCAGGCCGGTCCTGCCGTTGGCGCGCGTGCGCTGGCCGCGGACCTTCTGGCCGTCCTCGTGCCGCACGCCCTTGTACGTGCGGATCTTCTTCATGCGGTTGATGTCGTCGCGCAGGCGGATGTCCACGTCGGTGCCGACGAGGTGCTGGTCCTCACCCGTCTCGTAGTCCTTCGCGCGGTTGATCATCCAGACGGGCAGCTTCGTGTGCAGGCTCGTGGCGAGCTCCTCGAGCTGCTGGACCTGCGCGTCGTTGAGGTTGCCGATGCGCTCCGTGCGCTTGACGCCGCTCATGTCGGCGACGACGCCGGCGGTGCGGATGCCGATGCCCTTCACCGCGGCGAGGGCGATCTCCACCGGGTGCTGGC
>JAIVGT010000320.1 GCA_020201485.1 Halobacteriales archaeon | reverse complement strand
GCAGCCCGGCGATCTCGTCCGTCGTCGGGTTCACGGGCACGATGGTGTAGCCGTGGCTGCGCATGTACATGGGCACGGTGTGCGCGTCCTTCTCCGGGTTCTTGCTCATGCCCACGACGGCGATGGTCGTGGACTCGCGCAGGATGCGGCGAAGGTGCTCGTCCGTGGGGTGCATGGGCGCGCACGTCGCCCCGCGGGCAAAAGGCTTGCGTGCTGGCGCGCGCCCTCAGGGCAGCAGGTCGTGCCAGCGCGCGCCCTCGTCCCAGTTCCCCCAGAGCTGCTGGCGCACCGCGGAGTCCGCGTCCGCCCACATCGCCACGTCCGGCCGCAGCGGCATGGGCAGCTGGCCGAGACCGACCCGTACCGCCGCGTCCCGCGTGCCCGCGTCCACCGTGCCCCAGCCGACCTCGAGGGGCGAGGCGACGGGCAGCGCCGGCATCGTCCAGCCCCAGATGCGGTGCGGGCCGTCGAAGCGCAGCGCGCACGTCCCCACGCTGCAGCCTTGCGCCGTGCCGAGCACGACCCGCTCCAGCTCGCCGCGCGTGAGCCTGCCGTCGGCGATGGGGGCGGCGGGCGAGGTGCCGAGCGGGGCCGCGCCTTGCGCGAGCGCTCCCTGCCGCGGGCCGACGTGCGCGTCGCCGAGCGCCCCGCGCAGGGCGAGCAGCGTGCTGCCGAACGCGCCGGCGACGATGGGCGCGCTCGCGCTCGTGCCCTCGAAGCGCGCCTCCCCGCTGCGCGACAGCGTCGCCGCGACCGCGTCCACGCCCGCCGCGCTCAGGTCCACGGGCCGCGCGCTGCCCGCCACGGGCTGGCCTTGGGCGTCCACCGCGCCGACGGTGATGAGCCAATCGGGCCCGGTGTACTCGCTCGTGTACGTGCTCTCGCCCGGAAGCAGGTAGTCGGGCTCGCTCGTGACCGGGTCCGCCAGGCCGTTGCCGAAGCCGTTGCCGGCGCTGAACAGCACGACCTGCCCGCGCTCCACCATGGCCTTCGTGCGCTGCGCGGTGTCGGCGCCGAGCGGCGGCGGGGGCCAGTCGAGGTTCGCGACCAGGCCCCAGCTGTTCGTGACGATGTCGATCCAGCCCTGCTCGCTCGCCCAGCGCAGCGCGTCGTCGCCCGGTCCCTCGACCACGACGAGGAGGCATGCGGGGCACAGCCCAAGCGTCCTGCCCGCGGCCAGGCTCGCGGTCGCCGTCCCGTGCCCGTGGTCGTCGAGGATGCGGTGCGCGCCGGTGAAGCCGTCGTCGCTGCTGCCCACGCTCACCGCGCCGACGATGCGCGTGCCCGGGATGTACGCGAGCTGGCCGGGCTGCACGCTGCTCCACGTCGCAGCGTCGTGCCCGACAGCGCCGGCGAAGCTCGCGCAACCGGGATGCGCATGCGCGTCGAGGCACAGGTCGAGCCGCTGCGCGCCGGAGGGATAGCCGGACAGCCACGTCGCCGGGTCCTGCGTCAGCGCCGGCGCGGCGAACTCCTCGTGGTAGGGGTCGATGCCGGTGTCGATGACGGCGATGACCACGTGCGGCGTCACGACTGGCGGGGCCGCGGGCAGCGCGAGCGCCACGGCCGGCAGGGCGAGGAGCAGGCTGAGGGCGAAGGCGCGCGCGGACATGGCCCAAGCCCGGGCTGGCCGGAGCCGGCTTGAACCCGCGTCCGTCACCGCGGTGACTCACACGCTGGCGCGGAGCCTGCGCGCGAAGAGGAACGCGCCCAGCGCGGCCAGGGGCAGGCCGACGAGCCACGGCCCCGGGCCCTGGGCCTCGGGCGGCAGCGCGGCTTCGAGCAGCGTCGGACCGGGGCGGTGGACCGGCGCGCTGTGCTGCGCGAGCGCGCCGCGCAGCACGACGTCGCCGCTCATCTCGTAGTGCGACAGCGCGCTCGGCCCGCTGCTCTGCGCCACGAGGTCCCACGTGCCCGCTTCCAGCGGCCCGTCGACGCTCGCCGCGACCAAGCTCCACGCGCCGTCCTGCCGCGCGTCGCCGAGCGGGCCCAGGCGCGCGCCGCCCTTCTCCAGGAAGAGCGCGAAGCTGCTGCGCGGGTCGTCCCATCGGAACGCGACGTCCAGGCGCAGCGCGCCCGGCCCGACCAGGATGGGCTGCCGCACCTCGCTCTTGCTCGCGCCCAGCCCCTCGGGCAGCAGGCCGGCGAGGGGTGTGACCGAGCCTTGCGCGCGGAAGGGCTGGACCGTGGGCGGGCTCTGCGCGGCCGGCCGCACCAGGCCCAACGCCGCGGCAGCGTCCGCCAGGCCGTGGCCGGTCTCGCTGTCCACCCCGGCGCTGCCCCGGTCGCGCGCCCCGCGCAGGAGCGCATCCTTGACCTCGCGCGGGCCCAGGCTCGGCTCGGCGCTGAGGAGGAGCGTGGCGATGCCCGCGACGTGGGGCGCGGCCATGCTCGTGCCGTTCATCGTGACGTACGCGTCGCGGCCCTTGCCCCCGGCGCGCGCGCTGGTGATGAAGCTGCCCGGCGCGACCAGGTCCGGCTTGGCCCAGTCCGCCGCCGTGCCGTCGCTGCGCTTCGCCGGCCCGCGGCTGCTGTAGCTCGCGACGCGGCCCTCGTCGTCGCTCGCGCCCACGGTCACGACCTTCGGGTCCTGGGCCTCGACGGTGAGCGTGCCCGGGCCCGGCCCGCGGTTGCCCGCGCTGAACAAGCTGCGCCCGCGGGGCCATGCCGGCGTTCGCGCCGGCGCTGGCGCTCCCGTCCCCGGCCACGATGCCGGCGATGTGCGTGCCGTGCCCGTCGCTGTCGCCGCTGCCCTCGCTCACGCCGTTCCCGTCCACGCGCACCGCGCGCACGACGCGGCCCCGCAGGTCCGGGTGCGACGCGTCGATGCCGCTGTCCACGACCGCGACCACCACGCCGCTGCCGTCCGCCCCATCCTGCCAGAGCTGCGGGGTCACGCCCACCGCCGGCCGCGAGCTGCTCAGCAGCAGCGATTCCTGCTCCTCGGGGTACACGCCGGCCACGCCCGGGAGACCCGCGAGAAAGCCGAGGACGGGCCCCGGGGCCTCGACGCGCTGCACGCGCGCGAAGGCGAAATCGTCCGTCACCCGTCCGCCGTGCGCCGCGAGCCACGCGTCCGCGGCCTCCGGCGCATCGTCGAAGCTGAGGAGCGCGGGCACCAATGCCCCTGGGCCGCTCTGGCCCGCTCCCGCGGGCAGCGCGGGCAGGGCAAGCAGCGCGAGGGCGAGGAGCGAGGCGAGCCGCACGGGCTCTGCGTGGTCCGGCCGCGGGCATCAAGCGCGGAGCGCGACACCCTCAGGCCTCGGGTGCGCGGGACGGAGGGCATGCGGGGCATGTCGGCCCAGGGCCCAGCATCGGGGCGCGTGGTGGTGCGATGAGGAACGTCCGCGCGGAAGGAGAGGGACCGGGGGCCGGAGCCCCCGCGTGCCTCCCTCGTTGCCTCCCCCGTTGCCTCCCTTGCCGTTCACACGAGCCCTTGCAGGCTCGGGCTGAGCGTGATGTCGTACTGCCCGTTGCGCTTCTCCATGGAGATGGCCCCGTAGTCCCGGAGCTTGCCCAGGTGCCACATCACGGTGGGCACGCTGACGTTGAGCTCCTGCGCGATGTTGAACGGGCACACGTCCGGCTTCTCCTGGATGAGCTTGATGATGGCCACGACGCGCGCGCGCTGCAGGAGCGGGCGGAGGCGGGTCGCCATGTCGTCGTACTGGCCCTGGGCGTAGTAGCGCACGATGCGGCCATCGCGCTTGCTCTGGATCTCGCCGGCGTTCTCCAGGATCCGGAGGTGGTAGCTCACCGTCGAGTGCGAGAGCCCCATGCGCGTGCCAAGCTCGGTGATGATGAGCCCGGGCTCTCCCCGCACGACTTGGGCGAGGCGTTGGCGAACCTCGCTCTTCACGATGCGGGCGTCCACGCGCCAGCCGTGCGGGCGGGCGCACTTGAACTCTTTCCCGGGCTCCTATGCAACGCGCGGGCGGGGTTCCTGTCACCGGGATGGGGGACAGCGAACGCGAGGATGCGGGTCTGCGCCCGGGGGCGCGGCTCACTCGCTCGGCGTGAAGCCCATCTGCGGCGAGGAGGACTTGGCCAGGCGCGGGTACACCGTGCCGGCGACCGTGACGTGCGAGGTGGGGTGGTTCGGCGGCGGCACCGTGGGCAGGCTGGCCAGCGTCGGAGCCGCGGGAGCGGCCTCGGGCGGCATCTGCACCGGGCCGAGCTGGGCGAGCAGCTTCGCCGCCACGTCGCGCGGCGGGCTCGGCTGCAGCTTCTCGTGCAGGCCGGTCAGGGCCACGTGCAGGCTGGCGCGCTCCACGAACAGGTAGGCGTTCCTGCCCTCGCGCCGTTCCGTCAGCACGGCGCAGCCGAACAGACGCTTCAGGTGCCAGTTCACCGTGGTCGCGGTCACGCCGAGCTTCTGCGCGATCTCGGCGCGGTAGGTCCACGGGCTGTCCATGACCGTGGCCAGGACGTGCACCGTCTCCGCGTTCTCCAGGATGGGCAGCAGCTTGCGCTCCTGCTCCGTGAACCGGCCGCCGTTGCGGTAGTAGCGGACCTTGTTGCCGTCGCCCGTCGCCACGACGAGGCCGGCGCTGCTCAGGCGCTCCAGGTGGTACGCCGCCGTGCTGTGGCTCACCGACGCGCGGCGCGCGACATCCTGGATGCTCAGGCCGGGCGTGGCGACGACCGCCTCGTAGATGACGCGGCGCGTCTCGTTCTCGAGCGTGCTGTCCCGGCGGATCTTGCTGTAGAGCGCGGCCGGGCCGGCGAGGAGGAGCAGGCCGGCGGCGAGCACGAGGGCGGCCGCGGTCGCGGCGTCGACGCTCGGCAGCAGGCCGGCCGGGCCGACGCTCTCCGCTGCCAGCCCGCCGGGGCCGGAGGCGGCGAGATGCGCGGGGCTGGCGTCGCCGGGGGTGGGGTCGAGCGGCGCGCGGAGCGCAGCGTCCTGCGCCACGGGCAGGGTCGCGAGGTGCGCGGCGGCGAAGCCGCGGGCGAAGCTCGCCGGAGCGTGGACCGCGGCCAGGGCCTGGTCAAGCGCGGCCGGAACGCAGTCGCCGACGCAGCCGTTCAGCGCGCCGTCGCGCACGCTGAGGCCGAGCTGCAGGTCCGGGACGCGGGAGGCGAGCGTGGTCGAGGGCAGGCCGGGCACGAGCAGGCTGACGACGTAGATCGTCGTCTCCGCCTGGTCGCGCAGGTCGTACTGCACGTCGCCGACGTTGAAGGGATACACGTGGTCCTGGTCGACGCGCGTCTCCCCCATGTTCACGTACCAGGGGATGACGAGGACCGCCGGGCTCTCGCGCTCGCGCAGGGCCAGGCCATCGTCGCGCCAGCTCGGCTCGGGTCCGAGGGGCACGCCCCGCGTGGCCTGCCCGCTCCAGACGAACACCGCGGGCAGGTCGTGCTCCACGACGAAGCCCGGCAGCTCGCGCTCGACGACGGGGTGGGAGCCGACGTCGAAGGCGACGGCGGTGCCGCCGGCGGCGGCCGGGGGCGCGGCGAGGGCGAGCGCGACCACGATGCCGGCGAGCAGGACGCGCATCAGATGCCTCCCACGACGTCGTTGACCGTCCGGACCGCCCATGCCGCCTCGGTCTGCGTGAAGGGAAGGACGCCATCGGGGCCGAAGACGAGGGTGTAGGTGAGGCAGACCGCCTGGCTCACGACGTCGCCGCACACGTCTGCCTGCGCCGTGTGCACGTCCGCCGCGTCACCGAGCGCCGGAGCAGCGCCGACGATGCCCGGCACGATGACCAATGCAAGCCACGCCGTCCCCCAGCGGATGACCATGTCCACGACCTCCCCCTTCTCCCATCCAGGCACGCCGTACGGGGCCATTTAAGGGTTTTTGTCCCTCGACCGTCCCCTGCGGGGGTGCCTCATGTCGCCTGCGGCTCCATGCGGATGCCCGCATTTGAGGATTCTTTGGAGAGCGTGGTCGGCTTCCGTTCGAACCGCGGGCTGGAGCGGAAGCATGCGCGCAGGCGCGCCGAGGAAGGAGAGGGACCCGCGCCCTGTGACGGACCGGCCGCCCAGGGTGGACGAGGAGGCCCGAGCCACAAGTGTTTTCCGGCGGCGTCCTCGGCGCCGTGACCTCCGAACGTCGCGAGTTCAGGGTGAGGCTGCTCACTTCCGTGCCTGACCTGGTGCCCCTGACGAGGACGGCCGTGCGTTCTTCCGAATCGCCGGATCCGTCCGCCTTCGACTCCGAAGGACGATGCCTCACTGTCGACCGCCGGCTCGTGACCGTGCCAGCTCGCCGCCCCCAAGCTTCAGCTCCGGCGTGAAGACCGTTTCCGGTGACAGGGCAGGCCTGGTGCCCCAGCCTAGCCGGGCCTTGCGTCGGGCGCGGGTTGGGGTTGCGAAGGCGCTCGCACTATTAGAGGGTTCGGGGG
>JAIVGT010000135.1 GCA_020201485.1 Halobacteriales archaeon | reverse complement strand
CAGAACCACCGGCCCATGTTGCCGCGGCCGCCGACGACGAGGGCGCGGGATCGCCCCTTCATCGCCCGTCCTCCTGGACCTGCACGGCGGCGCGGATGAGGGTGCGCATCAGGTCCTCGCCGACCTCGGTGTCGATGCCGCGGCGCTTGCAGTAGGCGCGCGTGGCGCGGATGACCTGGGCCTCGACCTCGTAGTTGCGCACGGGCAGGCCCTGCCGGCGCTTGGCCGCGCCGATGCGCTGCGCCGTGCGCATGCGCTGCGCCACGAGGCGGAGGATCTCCTGGTCCAGCTCGCGCATCTCCCGGCGCAGGGCCTCGAGGTCGCTCACGCCGCACCCCGTCCCGCGAGGAGCATGAGGTCCGCGAGGGTGAAGGCCAGGCACGCCTCGACGACGGGCACGGCGCGGGGCACGATGCACGGGTCGTGCCGGCCCCGCACCTCCAGCGTCGCGGGCTCGAGCGTGCGCAGGTCCACGGTGCGCTGCGGCTGGGCGATGCTGCTCGCCGGCTTGAACGCGACGCGCGCCACGACCGGCATGCCCGTGGTCAGCCCGCCGAGGATGCCGCCGGCGTGGTTCGTGCTCGTGACGATGCGCCCTCCGCGCGCCTCGAACGGGTCGTTGTGCTCGCTGCCGTTCATCGCCGAGGCGCGGAAGCCCGCGCCGAAGTCCACGCCCTTGACCGCCGGGATGCTGAACAGGAGGCGCGCCAGCTCCGCCTCCACGCTGCCGAAGAACGGTTCGCCCCAGCCCACGGGGCAGCCCTGCGCCCGGCCTTCCACGATGCCGCCGACGCTGTCCTGCGCGCGGCGCGCCTGCTCGACGCGCTCCTCCATGCGGCGCGCGGCCTCGGGCTCGGCGCAGCGCACCAGGCTCTGCTCGGCGCGCGGCAACTCCTCCCACGCCAGCTCGCGCTCCACGCGCACCTCGCCGACCTGCACGGTGTGCGCGCGCACCTCGACGCCGTGCGGGCGGAGCAGGACCTTGCCCACGCTGCCCGCCATGACCATGGCCGCGGTCATGCGCCCGCTGAACGCGCCCCCGCCGCGGTAATCGTTCTGGCCGCGGTACTTCACGTACGCGGGGAAGTCGCTGTGCCCGGGGCGGGGCAGCCAGCGCGCCGCATCGTACGCTTTGCCCTGCTGGTCCTCGTTGCGCACGACGAGGGCGAGCGGGTTGCCGTCGGTGTGGCCATCGGTGAGCCCGCCCAGGACCTCGACGCGGTCCGCTTCCCGGCGCTGCGTGGTGAGCAGGCTCTGGCCCGGCCGCCTGCGGTCCATGTCCGGCTGGATGTCCTTGGCCACGTCGAGCGCGATGCCCGGCGGCACGCCATCGAGGACGCAGCCCACGCCCCAGCCGTGACTGCTGCCGAGGATGGTGAAGCGCAGGGCATGGCCGATGGTGTTCAACGCACCACCGCCCGCGCGCCGAGCTTGCGGAGATCGTCGAGGAAACCCGGGTAGCTCACGGCGAAGCTGTCGTGCTCGTCGAGCTGCACGGGCCCCTTCGCGCGCAGCGCGGCCACGGCGAAGCTCATGAGGATGCGATGGTCCCCTTCCGTGCGGATGCGCGCGCCGCGCAGCTTCGCCGGGCCGTGGACGACCAGCCCGTCGGGGCGCTCCGTGCAGCGCGCGCCCATCTGCTTCAGGCCGCGCGCCATGGCCTTGATGCGGTCGCTCTCCTTGAAGCGGAGCTGCGGCGCGCCCATGAGGGTCGTGCGGCCCTGCGCGTTCGCCGCGGCGATGCACAGGATGGGGAACAGGTCGGGCGTGTCGCCGAGGTCGAGCACCGCTCCGCGCAGCGCCCCGCCGCGCACCGTGGCGCGCCCGCCGCGCTCGCGCACCTCCGCGCCCATGGCGCGCAGCGCGTCGAGGATGAAGCGGTCGCCCTGCGGCCACTCCGGCGCGAGGCCGGCAACCGTCACCTCGCCCCCCGTGATGGCTCCGGCGACGAGGGGAAAAGCGGCGCTGCTGTAGTCGCCGGGCACGGTGAAGCCGCGCCTCGCGTAGCGCTGCCCGCTCGGCACCTCGAAGCCCTCGCCCCGCGGCTGGACGCGCACGCCGAAGTGCTTCATCATGGCCAGGGTCACATCCACGTACGGCCGCGACTTCAGCGGGCTGGTGAGCTTGATGCGCGTGTCCTTCCGCGCCAGCGGGCCGGCCATGAGCAGGGAGCTGACGAACTGCGAGCTCACGTCCCCCGGCATGCGCGCCTCGCCGCCGCGCATCGGGCCGCGCACGACCACCGGGGCGCGCCCGTCGCCCCGCGTGCTGAACGCGTCGCACCCCACGTCGCGCAGGGCGTCAAGGAGGGGCTGCATGGGCCGGGAGCGGATGCTGGCATCGCCGGTGAGCACGCTCGCCCCGTCGAGCAGGCCGCACACGCCGCTGAGCAGCCGCAGCGTGGTGCCGCTGTTCTCGACGTTCAGGACGTCGGCCGGCGGGGCGAGGCTGCCACGCTTCACGCGCGCCGTGGCCTCGCCCTCGACGGTCGCGCCGAGCGTGCGCAGGCAGCTGCGCGTGGCGAGCGTGTCGGCGCCCCACAGCGGGCCCGTCACGCGCGCGTCCCCGGCGAGGAAGGCCATCATGAGGGCGCGGTGCGTGTAGCTCTTGCTCGGCGGGGCGCGGACCGTGCCCTCCATCGCGCCGCGCAGCGGCTTCACGGTGAGCGTCGCACCACCTCCGCTTGCCGGTTCGTCAGGTTCGCCTGGAGCACGATGCCCGTGCCCAGCTTGCCCAGGGCCTTTGCCACGCGCTTCGCGTCCTCGGGCTGGCACACGGCGGCCGTGCTCGGCCCGGTGCCGCTCAGGCCGGCGGTGAGCGCGCCCGCTTCCAGCGCGATGCGCGCCGGCTCCTGGCTCACGCCGAGCAGCCCGGCGTAGGCCGCGCCGTTGATGCGCAGGGCCTGCAGCCAGTCGCCCTTCATCGCGAGCTCGAAGGCCTGCTCCGCCTGCGGCGCGACCTTGGCCCATTCCACCTTGCCCAGGCTGCTCTTCGGGGTGCGCTCGGGCGGGACGTGCAGGACCGCGACGAGGCGCTCGTCCACCTCGGTGCGCTGCAGCAGCTCGCGCCGGCCGTTGTCGGTCAGGCACAGCCCGCCGAGGAAGCACGCGCTGGCGTCGTCGAAGGCGCCGGTGATGGTCACGCTCGCCGTGACCGCCGCCTCCACGCCGAGCCGGATGAGCTCCTGGTCGCCGATGCCGTCGAGCCTGCCCGCGGCTTCCAGGGCGGCGAGGATGACGGCGTTCGCCGCGGCGCTGCTGCTCTTCAGCCCGCGCGCGGCCGGGATGGCGCTGCGCGTCGCGACGTAGGCCCCGAGCTCGGCGCAGTTGCCGGCGGCGAACGCGCGCTGCACGCTGGCGCGCACGAGGGCGGTGGGCTCGCGCTCCTCGCTCTGGATGTCCACGACGAGGTGCCCGCTCGGCTTGAGCTCGACCTCGGCCTCGGTCTGCAGGCCGATGCCCACGGCGGCCCCCTTGCCCGTGGCGATGGCGTTGACCACGGTGATGGCCCCGTGGCAGCGCGCCTTGCCGTGGCCGGTCATGGCTCCTCCAGCGCGGCATGCAGCGCCTGCCTCATGATGCCCACGGGTGCCGGCTTGCCCGTCCACAGCGCGTAGGCCCGCGCGCCTTGGTGGAGGAGCATGCCCTCCCCGGGCACGGCCAGGCAGCCGCGCCGCCGCGCCGCGCGCACCAACGGGCTCCCGCCCGGGCGGTACACGGC
>JAIVGT010000134.1 GCA_020201485.1 Halobacteriales archaeon | reverse complement strand
GTACGTAACTGTCCAACCCCGCGCGAGCAGCCTTGCGTGTGCGACGACATGATGACCCGTGCTCGACGAGTTCTTTCCTGGCACGCCCCGGGCATGGTCGTCGAACCCTGCCCGGCGCTACCGGAAGTGGCGCGAGGAGCTGCGGACGGCCCTCGCCGCGCGCCCGACCGTCCGGCGACCGTTCAGCGTCGAGCTCTCCTTCGTGCTGGCGAGCACGGATGTCCAGCCCCTGAACCTGCTGAACTCGAACGGCGCGGATGTGGACAACCTGGCGAAGGTCGTGCTCGACGCGATGGCGAAGACCGTGCTCGCACCCGCAGGCGACGGAGCCGTGCTCGCGCTCCACACGAACGAGTCGCCCAGCCCGGCGAGCCCACCGGCGTGCGCATCAAGGTCGCCACGCTCAGCGAGCAGCCGGCCTGACCGCCGTCCACCCGACCTGGCGCGCACCTAAGCCAGGCAGCGCCACCTACCAGGGCGTGCAGCCGCCGAGCTGGGCGGAGAAGTGGGGCATCGAGGAGCCGGAGCACCCGCCCCGGAGCCAGGAGTACTACCGGGAGCTCAGCACCGCCCTCCTCGAGCGCAGCCGGGAGTTGCACCAACGGAAGGACGCTTGGGCCGACGCCTGCCTGCGGGACGCGCAGGTCTGCGCGGGCCTCGCGTGGCATGCGCAGCCGGCGGCGTACTTCCGCGGGCGCGGGACCGCCTAGTTGGCGCCCGGCATCCGCGGCGTGAGCCGGACGACACGGCCCGCGGGAACCTTGTCCACCAGCCCCGCCGCCTGCAGGCGTGCGACCGTCCTCATCGCCGACGGCACGGCCACGTTCGTCCGCCGGGCCAGCTCGCTGACCGTGATGCCGGGCTGGGCGCGCACGAGGTCGTACGCGCTCCGCATCGTCGGCGTGAGCAGCTCCGCGTGCCCGCGCATCATGCCGCGGGACATGCTGCCGGTGAGGTAGTACCGCTTGTAGCCCCTGAGCCGGACCGCCGTGACGAGGCCGCCCTTCTCCAGGACCTTGAGGTGGTACGCCGTCGCGCCCGAGCCGAGCCCGCTCGCCGCCGCGAGCCAGTTGAAGTGCACGCCTGGGTCGGCGCGGACGCGTTCGTAGAGCGCCAGGCGGGCCTCGTTGTCGAGGAGATCGCTCCGGCGCAGGCGCGTGTAGGCGATGGTCAGCCAGCCGCCGTGGAGCAGGCCGAGGAGCACGGCGAGGCCGACGATGGTCGCCCCCGCGGCCTCCATGCCCATCGGCGCGGGCGGCGGGACGGAGGTGAACGACTCGCGGCCCTCCCACAGCGCCGGCGGCGCGAGGCGGAGCTCGCCGTAGCTCGTGTGGCGGTGGCTCTCGGTCTGCAGGAGCAGGCCGCCGGTCCCGGCGTCGAAGGTGGACCAGCCGCCGTCCACGTCGGGGCTGTACGCTGCGTCGTTCCGCAGCTCGACGCGCAGCCGGGCCGGCCCATGCAAGGATGGCGCGACGTACTCGACGTCCGTCGCGGGCATGCCGGCGAGGCTCTCCGGGGCCTGCCGACGCGCCGCCTCGAGCGCGGACGCCACGTCCATGGCGAGCTGCCCCGCCGGGCGCACGAAGCTGCGCGGCTCCCAGCGCTCGCCGAGCTGGTACTTGGTGACGAGCGCTCCGCCCGGGACGCCGCGCAGCTCGTCGGGCAGCACCTGCTCGGCCGTGAGGTCGAAGATGGGGGTCGCGGAGGAGGTGCGGGCCTCGCCGAAGAGGAGCGTCCAGATCGTGGTCGTGACGCCCTGCTGGTGCCCCACCGTGCCCCAGGCATCCACGACGAAGGCCTGGGGATGCGCGCGCATCCACCCCTGGAACTCGACGAGCGACGCGTCGCCGCGGACGGAGGCGACCGCGGCCTCGAGCGGGAAGGGGATGCCCGAGCCGCCATCGGCGGGGCCGTCGTCGGCCAGCGGCGCGAAGCGTGCGGTGCTCCGCGGCTCCGCGGCCCTGGGAGGGGCCGGTGGCGGGACGACGTCCCCGTTGCCCGCGCGGAAGCCGGCGAGCCGGTAGCTCCACGCGGGCCCGCCGTCGGAGCGCACCGCGGAGACCGCGATGGGCAGCGGGACACCGTCGGCGAAGGCGAGGCGCAGGCTCCATCCGGGGGCGAGCGCCAGGTCGTAGGATTCCTGCGGCCCGGCGGCGCTGACCGGTCCGAGGGTCATCGCGACCACCGCATTCCCAGCGACGTCAGCTCCGCGCTGCGCCGTGCCCGTCGCGACTTGGCCGGGAAGGCCGGGGCACATCCCCCCGAGCGAGACGGGCATGCCATCACGCACCTCGCCCAGCGCCGGGTGCGCCAGGCAGCTCCGCAGCATCCGCCCCGCCGAGAAGGAGACCGATGTCACGTTGCGCGCCTCGGTCGCGTCGCGCGCGCCGGGCGACTGCACGGCCCCGAAGGGCACGCGGACCTCCTCGGACCCCGGGCCGACCGTGTCCTTGTCCCAGGAGCGCCAGAGGAGCGCGTGCTCCGCCACGTCGTACGCTTCGCGGACCTTCGCCCAGCGCCCGGCCGGCGCGTCGGGCTCGACCAGCCCCGCGGGCAGCGCGGTCTCCAGCACGAACGCCTGGCGCTCCTGGCCCCAGCGGTCCCGCGTGGCAGCCGCCGGCAGCCACTCGACGGCGAACGCGGGCGCGTCGCTTCCCTCCGCCGCGTACACCGCCCAGTCCCCGACGTGGGCCGGCGGGACGTGCACCGCGCCCTCCGCCCGCGCGGCGGGCATCGTGGCTGGCAGCGCGAGCAGGCAGAGCAGGAGGAAGCTCCGGGCCCTCATGCGTGCACCAGGTGCGCGGGGGGATAGCACCTCTTTGGCACGATAGGCTAGCGGTTGGCAGCGTAGACCAGACTTTCCAGAAACCCCTGCTGGGTTCTGGTTTGCCTACAAGAGCCGCGAGCGGCCTGACGGCACGATGCCGGAGCTGAAGCACGTCCTGAGGAAAGTGGGGCTGCGCGAACTGCCTCGAACGTCAGGTCGTCACGTATGACGGCTCTCGGAACGCCATCATCGACGAAACGGTGTATGACGCGACCGGCCGGGCACTATGGCAGATGGCGCTTGTCTGAGCGCTCTCGGGTGCCCCGGGCGAGAGCGTACCTCCCGGCCCGCGCAATCCCGTTTGACACGGTCTCAGACGGTGCACTTCGCGACGCTGTCCCCCCGCAGCACGACCGCGTCGATGAGCTCCCAGAGCGTGACGCCCTTGAACAGGCTCCCGCCATTGCTCTTCCCGCTGTCGAACGGCACCTGGGTCACGTCCTTCTTGACGGTGAACCGCCCAGCACGCCTCGAGTTCACCCCGATGACGACGTTGTCTGTCGCTTGCGGCGTCTCCAGGAAGGTCACGCCGAGTTTCGTCTCGAACATCGTGGTGCTCGGCTCCACGCTCTTGATGGTCGTGATGAAGTCCGTGCGCAGGAACTTGTCGTCGCTCAGCACGTCCGCCATCCGGTTCGGGTGCAGGACCACGTAGTCCATCGGTCCCAGGACGACCTTCCGCATCTTGATGAGGTCCGCGTACGCGAACGTCCCCGCCGTCGCCGCCCCGAACGCGTTGCCGGCAGCGACATCCTTGACGCACGTGTCGTACACGAGCTTGTTCTCGAACTCGGCGATGGCCTCCAGGGCATCCGTGACCTCCTCGGCCATGAGGTCGAACAGCCGCGCTTCCTCGGCGGCGTACGTCCACTGCGCCTTCGCGCCGACGATGAACGCCTCGCTGCTCTT
>JAIVGT010000319.1 GCA_020201485.1 Halobacteriales archaeon | reverse complement strand
GCCTGAAGCTGTGGACGCCGCGCGGCCAGGCCATCGGGAAGGAGGAGCGGCGGGCCATCGAAGCTGCCCTGGAGCAGCCGATGCCGGGCGCGGGCTGGCAGCTCGAAGCCCCGCGGGCCGAGCCGGGCTGCATCGAGCGGCATGCGCAGGCCATCGCGGAGCGGGTGCGGCTCGCGCGGCCGCTGCGCGTCGTGCTCGACGCGGGGAACGGCGTGGGCGCGCTGGAGACGCCCGCCATGCTCCGGGGCATGGGCTGCCAGGTCGTGACGCTCAACGCGCAGGTGGATGGGAGCTTCCCCGGCCGGCCGAGCGAGCCGAGCGCGGAGAACCTCGCGCTGCTGGGCGCGGCGGTGCGCGAGCTGCAGGCGGACGTGGGCCTGGCGCACGACGGGGACGCGGACCGCATCGTGGCCGTGGACGAGCGGGGCCGGTGGGTGCCGGGCGACGCCCTCCTCGCGCTCCTCGCGCAGCACCTCGGCGCGCGCAAGGTGGTCATCCCCGTGGACACGTCGCTCAGCGTGCGGCGCGCCCTGCCCGACGCGGAGTTCATCCAGACGCCGGTAGGCGATGCGTTCATCAGCGAGGCGGTGGCGGAGCACGGCGCGGCGTTCGGCGGGGAGCCGAGCGGGGCCATCGTGTTCCCGTCGCTCTCCCTGTGCCCCGACGGGCCGCACGGCGCGGCGCTCGTCGCGGCCTTGGTCGCGCAGCGCGGCGGCCTGGCCCCGATGGTCGATGCCCTGCCCCGCATGAGCACGCTGCGCGCGAGCGTGCCCCTGGGCGCGGCGAGCCGGGAGCGCGCCATGGACGCGGTGGCCAGCGAGCTGCGCAAGCTGGGCGAGCCGAGCCTGCTGGACGGCGTGAAGGTCGAGCTGGCCGATGGCTGGGTCCTGGTGCGCGCGAGCGGCACGGAGCCGAAGCTGCGCGTGACCGCGGAGGCGGAGCGCGAGCCGCGGGCGCGCGAGCTGCTGGAGCGCGCCGTGGGCCTGGTGAAGGCGGCCGTGGCTTGACGCTCGGAGGTCCACGATGCCGTCGAAGCTCCGAGCGCGCGCCGGCGATGCTCGCCCGATGGCCCGATGCGGCCGGCTTCGGGAGGGTTGCTAACGGGCCAGGGCACCCGCCCGGAGCAGGACGTCCTCGACCGGTCCTTTGCGGTGGTGCGCCATCTTGCCCAGGAGTTCGTCCATCCTTCTCGGATCGAGTTCACGACGCGTGATGGCGGCTTCGGCGTACGTCCTCGCGTCGCGAGCGTACGCCTCAGCCCGTCGCTTGAACCGATCCCCCTCCGCAGGCCTGTCCTCGGCGTGCCGCGCCTGGTCCACCGACGCCCATGCCTTCATCACGATGAGGTCGGTGAGCGAGGGGAGCAAGATCCGTCCGCGCGGCTGCGACCTGGCGATGATGTCCTCCAGGATGCTCCGCTCGATGAAGGTCCCGCGGGGCCGGTCACGGTTCTTTCCCCGGATGAAATCGACCTGGTACTTCGCCTCGTCGAGGGGGACGTAGACCTTCACCCACGATTCGTCCTCCGGCTTCTGGTCCGGCTCGACCGCCAATCTCTCGAGGACCTCCTCGACCACATCCATCGCCGCGAGCCTCGTTCCGTCCTTGTCCATCACGACGAGGCTGAGGTCCACGTCCTTGGTGAGGGTCGGCAGGCCGGGGATGTTGTGCTCGATGGCCGCGGAGCTTCCCAACAGCTCGATCTTGCAGTTCGCGGGCAGGACCTTCTCGATGTGCCGCAGCACGGCGTCCTGCTCCCGCTTCCCGACGACCGCCACGGAGTCACGCCCCCGGGTGCGCGTGCCTGACGTTCCGAGTGACCCAGGAGAGCGGAGCGTACAGGCGGTACCGGAACGGTGGTCCGAGAGGAAGCTTGACGCCTGCGTTCGGAAAGGGGAGGGGCGGGTCGGTCCGCGACACGTGGTCGCGGAGGTCCTTGGGTCGAGCGCCGGCGAGGGCTTCCTCGCTGGCTTCCCTCAGGCGGGGATCCTGGTGAACGGCGAGGATGCGGGCGACCTCGGCTCGGGACGGAAGCGGAGCGTCGAGCCGGGGCCGACGCTCAGAGGGCCAGGCCTGGTCCGCGGCGAACAGCGACACGCGCTGATGCAGCTTTCCCATGCGCTGGCTGCCGCGGTCGATCGGAACCAGCAGGAGCGGACCGTCCCAGCGAAGGTTGGTGTACTCGCGGACCGCCAGCCCGAGGAAGCTCGCCCTGTCCCAGGCAAGCCCGGATGCGAGCGAAGGCTGGCGCTCCGGGCTGCGGAGCCAGACGAAGAGCCAGGAGGCGAGCCGGTCCCATGGATCCCGGAGCGCGAGCGCCCGGACAAACTCGCCCTGGCTCGGCACCGCGTAGCTCGCATGCGCGACGGGAAAGGCCAAGCCGAGGCGCTCGAGCTGCAGGAGGGCTTTCCTTGCCTTGTTGGAATCGTGGAACCACGCTTGGGCATCGCTGACGCTGACGAGCCCGCTTCGGCTTGCGTGGGCGGCCGCGAAGGTAAGGACTGCTTCCATGCTCTATCAGGCATTCCCTAGGAAATGCCCATGCGGGCATTTTGCATTCATTCTACTTAGACATGTCGCCGGCGACCGCCATAAAAGTGGCAGGTAATGAATATAAATGGTTCTTTCATGGCGAACCTGCGTGCCTCATCCCTCGCGCGTGTGATCCATCCGCGGCGGCACCCGTCCACCCGTCACGCGGCCGCGACGGCGACTCCGATGCGCAGCTGCCGATGACCGAGAGGTCGAGGGATGCGAGCCCCTTGCGCGGACCTGCCGGGAGAACCCTCGTGTCCGCGCCGAGGCCGGCATCGCGGTGGATTGGCGGAGCGCGAGCCGCGGGCGCGCGAGCTGCTGGAGCGCGCCGTGGGCCTGGTGAAGGCGGCCGTGGCGTAGCTTCGGTCCACCCCGGGACTCACCTTCATCCCTGACGGCGGCACCTTGCGGCCGAGCGCGGAGTGTTTGCCAGAGACAAACACTCAAGGGCTCGGGCATCCACGAAGAAGACACGCCAGGGCCTCGACTTCGCCCGCACCGAGGCGGGATGGCATGTGTGGGTGGGGCGCGCGGGCGGTTTGCTCCTACCACGGTCCGCCCCACGTCCATGCGCAGGCGGAGCGCGGCCATCCCGACCACCTCCCTCGGCACCCGGTCGATCCGGCGCTCACGCTGCAGGAGGTGCTGCAACGCCTCGACGCTCTGCGCGCAAGGCTAGGGCAAGCGTGGCGAAGGAGGCGGCGCGGCTCGGCCGCGTGGGTTGGACGTGCGACTTGAACGCGGATGCGCCCTGCCTCAAGGCGTTGCCCGCCGGCTGGAGGGATGACGCTTGAAGGACTCGCATTGGATTGTGCTGGGCGTAGGAACGTTCGTCGCCCTGGGCGCGCTCGCCGCGTTGGCGGGCGTCGGGACACCGGGGGGCGCTGGGACCACGCTCGTCCGCGGCATGAGCGACGCGCCGAGCAACGTGGATCTGAGCGTGGCGACCTACGGCGCGGACGGCGTGCTCATCCAGGCCGTGACGTTCCGCGACCTGGGCGGCGGGACGTGGGGGGGCCAATCGGAGACGCTGCGCTGCGGCGGGATGGCTGAGCTGCGCGCCTACGCGACCGTGAGCCGCACGGGGGAGTCGCTGGGGAAGGAATGGTTCGCGCCCGGCTCCTGCGGCGGGACGTGGCACGTCAAGGTGTCCAAGGGCTGGGACGTAGAGACGTGGCACGGATGAACGCACCATGCGGGGC
>JAIVGT010000133.1 GCA_020201485.1 Halobacteriales archaeon | reverse complement strand
GTGGGCAACTACACCATCCAGCTCCGGGCGACGGACGACGACGGGGCGGTGGGCGAGGTCACGGGCCTGCTCGCCGTGCAGAACATCGTGGGCAAGCGGCCGTTCGCGAACCTGACCGCCGACCCCATCACCGGCCGCGCGCCCCTCGCCGTGAACTTCACCATCCAGGGCACGGACCCCGACGGCAGCATCGTCAACTGGACGCTCGACTATGGCGACGGCACGAACGCCACCGGCCCGGGCACGCAGATCGAGGAGCCGTTCACCGTCTTCCCCGCCCACGTCTACACGGAAGGCGGCGACTACGACGTCGGCCTGCGCACGCTCGACAGCAGCGGCAACATCGGGACGGGCCGCCTCCTCGTCCACGTCGACCTGCCGGAGAACCGCGCTCCCCGCCCGACGTTCACCGTGCTCCCCGACCGGCAGCCGGCGAAGAACAGCGTCGTGCGCTTCAACGACACGAGCGTGGACCCGGACCGCGACGACCGCGTCGCGCAGTGGCGCTGGGACTTCGGCGACGGCACGTTGTACTGCTGCGACCGGCCCACGGTGGACCACGTGTACACGCGCGCCGGGCTGTTCAACGTCACGCTCGCCGCGACAGACGTGCGCGGGGCGACCGCGGTCAGCCCGCCCGTGCAACTCACGGTGCAGGGCCAGGCCCCCGCCGTGCTCCTCGGGGCGCAGCCCACCTCCGGCCGCGCCCCGTTGTCCGTGAACTTCACCACCGGGGCGCGCGACAGCGACGGCCGTATCGAGCGCTGGGTGCTGGATTTCGGCGACGGCCAGCGCGAGAACGGCACCGGCCCGCCGCCCAACCGCACGCTGGAGCACGTGTACATCGTCCCGGGCGTGTTCGGCGCCGCCTTCCAGTCGGTGGACGACGACGGCCTGCTCGGACAGCAGGTCGTCCAGGTGCAGGTGCAGCAGCCCCTGCCGCCCGCCCTCGAGCTCTCGTCGAGCGCCATCAGCGCCGGGCCCGTCGCGGACCAGCGCCTGACCTACCAGTTCGCGGCCGTGCCCGACGTCGCGCACGCGGCGAGCTACGCCTGGAGCTTCGGCGACGGGCACACCGGCACCGGGCGGCAGGTCAGCTACGCCTACGAGGCTCCCGGCACGTACCAGGTGAACCTCACGGTCACCGATGCCGGCGGGGCCGTGCTCGCCACGGCGCGCACCAGCCTCGAGGTCATGGAGGAGCGCACCAGCTCCGGCCCGGCGGTCCGCAGCGACATCGCGACGGGCGTGGTGCGCATCGGCTGGGACAAGGACGCGCGCGCCGCTGGCTACCAGGTGTGGCGCGCGAACGGCGCGAACCCGGACGCGGCCTCGTTCCAGGTCCTGGCCATCGTGCGAGGCCAGACGAGCTACAGCGACCTCAACGTGCGCGACGGGGCCGTGTACACGTACCGCGTGACCTTCTTCAGCCCGAACGGCGACGGGCGCTTCGAGAGCCTGGCCGAGCTGAACCGGCTCACCGCGTTCCGCCTCCTGGGCAGCACGACCGCCACCGCCCTCATCGACAGCGACGGCGACGGCGTGGGCGACGCGACCGACGCCGCGCCGCACGACCCGTCGCGCACGACGGGGAACGTGCCGGGGTTCGACCTGCCCCTGGGCCTGTGCGCGCTCGGCCTGCTCGCGCTCGCCGCGCGCCGGCGTCAGTCGTAGCGCAGCAGCGGGGCCAGCCGGTCCGCGAGCTCCGCGTCGTCCAAGGCCGCGCGCAGCTGCTCCGGGCCGGCGAGCGGGCGCTTGACCGCGATGCGCGCCGCGCGCTTCGCCCCCACGCCGGGCAGGGCCTGCAGCGCGCGCAGCTTCGCCGAGTTCACCGGAAACGGGACCTGCACGCCGGTGAGCGAGCGGAAGCCGTGGCCCGTGACCATCAGGTCCACGGGCTGCTCCAAGGGCAGGTCGTAGGTCGTGCCGACGAGGAGCGCGTAGCTGCCCGGCTGCCGGCCGAAGGTGATGTGGCCTTCGCGGTATTCCATCCACACGTTGCGCAGCACCGTGCCCTCGGGGGCGATGCGGCGCAGCATGGGCTGGTCCACCTCGGTGCGGACCCAGCGCTTGAAGCGCGTGAAGTGGCCGTCGTCGCTGCCGCCCGCGATGCGCTGCTCCAGGAGCTTGCGGATGTTGATGCGGCGCACGAGCAGGCCCTCGTCGAGGATGGATTGCAAGAAGCGCTGGTTGTGCTCGTAGGTCGCGCGCGACTCGCCCGGCAGGCCGCCGATGAAGTTCAGGCCAGGCAGGAACTTGGGCAGGCCCTTCGGCCCGCGCTGCGCCCCGACCTTGTTGAGGATGCGGATGGCGGTGAGCGCGACCTCGGGCGGACACTTCAGGTTGTTCTTGGCGATGACCTCCGGGTCCACGCTCTCCACGCCGAAGGCGGCGATGTTGCCGTCCGTGCAGTGCTCGGCAACGAGGCGCGCCACCTGCTCGCTCTCCTCCGGCCAGGCGGCCATGATGCCCGGGTCCACGTTGTCGATGTGCAGCCATTCCAGCCGCGGCGCAGCCGCGCGGATGCCCACGAGGAGGTGCTCGATGGCGCGCGGGTCGGGCCGCGGCTCCGGGCTCAGCCCAACGCCCTGCGCGTGGTAGCTGAAGAAATCGGCCTGCCCGCCGAGGCGGAAGTTGACCACGCCGTGCTGTGCGAGCGCGGCGACCTCGGCCACGACCTGCGCCACGGGACGGAACTTGGGCTGGCCCTCCGCCGGCTCCATGCAGAACGCGCAGCCGCCGTTCACGTAGCGCACGCAGCCGTGGTACGTGTCGAGCTCGGCGATGAGGGGACGCGGCCAGTCCGGGTGCTGGCGCACGATGCCCGCGCCCGCGACGCTCCACCGGCCCCATTCGTCCATCGTCATGCGCCGCTGGCTCTTCGCTTGGCCGAGCGCGAGGTAGTCGTGCAGGTACGTGCTCGCGTCCTGGAACGCGAGGTGGCCGAACCAGTGCTGCAGCTCGTGCCGGCCGAGGGGCGGCTTTCCCCCGCCCTGGCCGAAGCCCCACACCGCGCTGCTGCCGGCGAGGAGCGTCTCGCCCGGGAAGCCGTCCACGATGTCGCGCGCCTCACGCATGCTCACAGGCATGCCGCGCAGGTACTTGCCCGGCACGAGCGCGCCGCTGATGAGCACGAGCAGGTCCGCGCCGTCGAGGTTCGCGCGCTGCTCCGCGCTGCGCCGCCATTGGTCGATGGTGAGGTAGCCGACCTGCCAGCCGGGCACCTCGGACATCGCGCCCGCGATGTAGCGCGCATGGGGGCTGATGTACGGCGGCACCCCGAAGCACGCGGGCTCGTCCACGTAGCCGTCGAGGATGACGAGGCGGCGCAAGCGGCGGCCATGACGCGCGCCGGCAGATAGCGTTTTGCCCCGCCCCGGCCTCGCACCGCCGTTGACCGACCTGCTCTGGCTGCAGGAGCCGGCCCGGAAGACGTGCCTGGCGGCCGTGACCGGCACGCGCGGGCCCGCCTTCCTGCTCGACCGCAGCCTGTACGCGCCGACCAGCCACGCGTACCGCCACCCGCAGCCGCCAGACCGGGGCGAGGTCTGGCTCGGCGGGGACAAGCGCGTGCTGACGCGCGTGTTCTGGGAGCGGGGCGAGCTCCGGCACGTCGTGCGCGGGGCCGTTCCCGAGAGGGGCGCGCGGGTCAACTGCCGCCTCGACGCCGACCGGCGCGAAGCCCTGAGCACCGCGCACACGGCCATGCACCTCGTGCTCAGCGCGTTCGGGCGCGCCCGGATGGGCGAGCTG
>JAIVGT010000318.1 GCA_020201485.1 Halobacteriales archaeon | reverse complement strand
CGCCACGTCGCGCGGGTCGGCGATGCTGCCGCGGAGCGCCGTCGCGGCCGCCGTCTCCGGGCTGCACAGGAACACGCGGTCCTCGGCCGTGCCGCTCCGCCCGCGGAAGTTGCGGTTGAAGGTGCGCGCGCTCGCCCCCATCGTCGGCGGGGCGAAGCCCATGCCGATGCACGGCCCGCACGCCACCTCCAGCTCCCGCACGCCCGCCTTGAGCAGCTTCGTCATGCCGCCCGTGGCCATGAACAGGAGCAGGACGCGCCGGCTGCCCGGGCTCACCGCCATGCTCACGTGCGGGGCGATGGTCCGGCCGTCCAGCATGTGCGCCACCATGCCCAGGTCGCGGAAGCTGCTGTTCACGCTGCTGCCCACCGCCACCTGCAGCACGCGCGTGCCCTGGGCGTCGGCGACGGGCACGACCTTGTCCGGGCTGTGCGGGAGCGCGATGAGCGGCTCCACCTCGCCCAGGTCCAGCACCTCCTCGCTGTCGTACCCCGCGCCCTCGTCCGCGGCCAGGGGCCGGAAGTCGCCCGGCCGGCCCTGGGCGCGCAGCCAGCGCTCCGTCATGGCGTCGGAGGGGAACACGCCGGTCGTGCAGCCCAGCTCCGTGACCATGTTCGCGATCGTGCCGCGCTCCGGCACGGTGAGGTGGGCCAGGCCCGGCCCGGTGAACTCCAGGGCCTTGTACCGGCCCCAGCGCACGTTGTGCCGGCGCAGCAGCTCGAGGATGGCGTCCTTCGCGCTCGTCCACGGCGGGAGCTCGCCGCGCAGCTCCACGCGATGGACCTCCGGCATGCGGAAGGCGTAGGGCACGCCGGCCATGGCCGCGGCGACCGCGCTCCCGCCCGCGCCGATGGCGAGCATGCCGCTCGCGCCGGCGTGCGGCGTGTGCGAGTCCGCGCCGAGCATCGCTTCCCCGGGGACGTCGAAGCGCTCCAGGTGCGCCCAATGCGAGATGCCGTTGCCCGGCTTGCTGAACACCGCGCCGTGCCGCGCCGCCATGCCCTGCAGGAACAGGTGGTCGTCCGGGTTCTCGTAGCCGGTCTGCAGCGTGTTGTGGTCCACGTACTGCGTGGCCTGCCGCACCTGCAGCTCGGGCGCGCCCATGGCCTCGAACTCCAGCCAGGCCAGGGTCCCGGTCGCGTCCTGCAGCAGGGCCTGGTCCACGCGCACCGCGACCTCCTCGCCGGGCTCCATCCGCCCCTCGACGAGGTGCGCGGCGACGAGCTTGCGCGCGAGGTTCTCCGGCACGCGCCGCCCTCGGCAGCGCCAGGCATGAGGGCATGGGCGCGGGCACGAGGTTCGTCCCTAGCGCCTGCGCCGCGCCGTCACCGCGACGAGCACGGCGAGGCCGAGCAGGGCCAGCTCGAAGCCGGGTGTCTTCGCCGCCGTGCCCCTCTGCGCCAGCTCGTCCTGGAGGTCCCTGTTCGGGAACACCGGTTCCGGGCTGTAGCCGCGGAAGGCCTCGGCGGCCATCGCAGGCAGGGGCACGTCCACCTGGAGCTGGGCGGCGTCGTACGCGTCGTACGCCATGCCATCCGCGCTCCCTGCGGGGAGGCTCGCCGGGCCCCCGCTGCTGCCGCCGCCCGTGCCCGACGCGCCGCTCGACGCCCCGGAGCCGCCGGCGGTGCCGCCGGTCGCCGGGGGCTCGGCCCCGGCGGCAGACGCGCTCGCGGAGCCGCCGAGCGCGGGCTGGGGAGGAAGGAGGACGCGCGCCTCGACCTGGTGGTGCCCGCCCTCGGCCAGGACGCGCAGCGTCGCGTTCCCTGCGCCACCCGGGGCGAGGTCGATGGCCTGCGACGCGGCCAGGGCCCCGTCCACGTACGCGGCGAGGGTGACGCGCATCGGGGCCGCGGCGCGGCTGTGCAGCTCCGTGGCGAGGGTGAAGCCGCCCGGCCCGACGTCCGTCGGCGGGTCCACGACGACGTCCACCGGCCGCGGCGCATCGAGCACCGTCCCGCCGCGCACGAGGAGGCCCCGCGCCACCTCCGGCTGTCCGGGCGCGCGCAACGCGAGGGCGTGCGTGCCGTTCGCCAGGCTGCCGAGGAGCAGCGTGCCGTTCGCCTCCGTCGCGCCCAGGGCTTGACCGTCGAGCAGGACCTGCACGCCGCTGGCCGGACCGCGGCCGGAGGCGTTCAGCGCGAGGACGAGCTGGCCGTCGCTGCGCGCGTCCAGGCTCGGCCGCAGGTCGGGCAGCACGCGCACGGACGCGTGCACGGCGCGGCCGACCTCGATGTCCACGCTGCCGGCGTCGCGCGGGCCGAGCTGCACGCTGTCCGCGCCGCGCACCTGGCCGATGACGGAGCCGCCGGCGCGCACGCTGACCTGCGCGTCGCTGCCCGGCGCGGCCGCGGTCACGCTGAGCTGCGTGGCCTGGCCGGCGAGGACGCTGAGCGGGGCGATGGCGATGCCCGGCTCGCGCACCTCGAGCTGCGCGGCCAGGGGCGCGCTCACGTTGTCCGGGCGCAGCAGGAGGAGCTGGTACGTGCCGGGCGCGGCGTCGTCGAGCGCGCTCGCCCCGAGCGTGGCCGCGCCGCCGCGCAGGGGCACGGCGAGGATGGCGTCCGCCGCCGGGTCGGCCACGGGGACGAGGAGCACCGTGCCGTTCACGCCGCTGCCGCGGAGCTGGACCTGGGCCCGCGCGTCGCTGTCCAGGCCGCGCCACCAGATGGCGGGCAGGACCTGCGCCTCTGCCGCTTGCACGCTCACCGGCGGCATGCTGGCGCGGTTGTCATGGCCGTAGTCGTCGCGCACGTACACGTAGTACGTGCCGCTCGGAACAGGACCGGTGGGGCGCAGCTCCAGGACGGGGCCCTGCGCGTGCTCCTCCAGGGGCAGGCCGAGGATGCCGGTCACGCCGTTGCGCAGCGCGTCCGCTTCCTGCGGGAGGAGGAGGTAGCTGTGCGTCGCGCCCACGAACTCGGGCCCGACGAGGACGTGCATCACGTCCCCCGTGACCAGGCTGCGCTCCGCGACGTTGAGCCCGCCCTTCTGGTCGAGCTGGCCGAGCGGTCCGGGTCCACCGGGCGACGGGGCCTGGCCGACGAGGAACACCAGGGCGAGGGCGAGCGCGACCACGGCGGCGAGCGCGCTGCCGCCGACGAGGAGGTAGAAGCGCGTGCGGCCGGGGGTGACGACGTAGCCGCCGCGGCGCGTGAGCTCGTAGTACACCCAGAGGCGCTCCCCGTCGTCCATGCGCCGCACCAGGCCGGCGGTCGTCAGCCGCTCCAGGTGCTCGAGGATGGTGGCCTTCTTCAGGCCCAGGGCGTTGGCCAGCTCCGTCAGCGTCATGCGCCGCTGCTTGAGCTGCTTCAGGATGTCCAGCCGCGTATCGCTCGCGAGGACCTTGATCATCGCGGGGTCGAGCGGCACATCCGTCTCATCCGGCATGGTGCACCCTGGGGCCCGCTAACCCGGCGCGGTACGCTGGATGGGTCGGCTGGGCCTATCTTGGTGCCGCTCTTGTTAGGGAAGCGCCGAACAGGCTGGCCGGCGCTGGGACCGAAGGACGGAAAAACAGCACACCGGCCCTCGTAGGGGGTGTGGGGGCACGAGGAGCGACGAGGCGGAGCGCCGCAGCGCGGAGCCGAGGAGCGACGACGTCCCCCATTCACTTCTTGATGTGCTTCGCGTTGATGACCGAGGTCATCTTCAGCATGTCGATGTCGGCGGTGCCGAGCACGGCGGTGAGCTTCGCGTCCACCTTCGGGTGGATGATGCGGCCCTCCTGGGCCCCCTTCGTCTTCTTGATGTACTC
>JAIVGT010000197.1 GCA_020201485.1 Halobacteriales archaeon | reverse complement strand
ACTCGGTCCAGCCGGACCCGGAGAAGACGGCGATGGCCTCGGCGCGCGAGGTGCCCATCAAGCCCAAGCACGCCGTGAACGTGTGCCGGCACATCAGGGGCATGAAGCTCGGGCAGGCGAAGCGCTTCCTCGAGGCGGTCACGCGCGAGGAGGCCGCCGTGCCCTTCTTCCGCCACATCCGCACGATCAACCACCGCCGCGGCAAGATCGGCCCGGGCCTGTTCCCGGTGAAGGCGGCCGGCGTCATCCTCCAGGTCGTGGAGTCGGCGGAGAGCAACGCCGAGTACAAGGGCCTCGACCCGGACAAGATGTTCATCAGCCACGCCGCGTGCCAGCGCGCCCCGACGCAGCTCGGCCAGATGCCGCGCGCCCAGGGCCGGGCTACGCCCTGGAACACGCACATGTCCCACATCGAGATCGTGCTCAGCGAGCGCGAGGAGCGCGCCGAGGCCCCTGCCCCGCGCCCGCGCGCGGCGGGGAGCGCCAAGGGCGGCGCGAAGAAGAAGCCCGCGAAGGCGAAGTCGGAGACGAAGGAGGGCGGAGCCTGATGGCGGTCGAGCGGAAGCTGGTGGACGAGCACGTCCGCCGCGTGATGGTGCGCGAGTACCTGAAGAAGGAGACGGAGCGCGCCGGCTTCGGCGGCGTGGACATCCAGCGCACCCCCATGGGCACGCGCATCACCCTCATCGCCGAGCGCCCGGGCTTCGTCATCGGCCGGCGCGGCGCGACCATCAAGAAGCTCACCGAGGACCTGAGCACGCGCTTCAAGCTCGACAACCCGCAGATCGACGTCCAGGAGGACAGCAACCCGAGCATCAACGCCAGCATCATGGCCATGAAGCTCGCCGAGGCCCTGGAGCGCGGCTGGCACTTCCGCCGGGCCGGGCACAGCACGCTGCGCCGCATCATGGACGGCGGGGCGAAGGGCGTCCTCATCGTCATCAGCGGCAAGATCACCGGCGGCCGGAGCCGGCGCGAGAAGTTCAAGGAGGGCCACATCAAGTTCTGCGGCGAGCCGTCCTTGATCTGGATGGACGTGGGCTACGCGGTCGCGCGCAAGAAGCTCGGCGCCATCGGCGTCAAGGTCGCCATCATGGACCCCAAGGCGCGCATGCCGGACGAGGTCGAGATCAAGGGCGCGGAGCACGGCGGGACGCCCGTCGCCAGCGCCCCTCCCCCGAGCATCCCGCCCCTGAGCGACTACGCCCGGAGCGAGCTGGCGAGCGCGACACAGCCCCAGGCCATCGGCACCCCGACCACGACCGAGGGCATGGAGGACGAGGAAGGCCCCACCCCCCCCGGGCACACCGGCGGGAGCCGCAAGGGCGGCCGGCCGACGAAGCTCACCGACATCGAGGGCATCGGCAAGAAGAAGGCCGAGGCGCTCACCGCCGCCGGCTTCGGCGACGTCGATGCCCTGCGCCAGACGAGCGTCGACGACCTGGCGCGTATCGCCGGCATCGGCGAGAACCTGGCGAAGAAGATCAAGCAGGAGCTGGAGCGCCTGGACGGTGGTGCGTGATGGCGATGAAGCCCAAGGCCATCCGCGCCCTGGCCCCCGACGACCGGGCGAAGCTGCTCACCGACACGCGCGCCGAGCTCATGCACGAGCGCGGCCTGGCGGCGATGGGCGGCAGCGTGAAGAACCCGGGCAAGATCCGCGACCTGCGCACGACCATCGCCCGCGTCCTGACCGTGGAGCAGGGCATGGGGGAGCGCACGAAGCACGCGGCGCAGCCGGCCTCCAACCCGGCGGGCGCGGGCCGGCGGGCCACGGCGAGCGCGGCCAAGGGCCAGCCGGTGCGCAAGCCGGCGAAGGCCAAGCCTGCCAAGGCCGCCAAGGCCGCGAAGGCGAAGACCGGAGGCTCCCGATGAGTTCCGTCTGCCAGACCTGCGGCCTGCCCAAGGAGATCTGCGTGTGCGAGGAGATCGCACGCGAGCAGCAGCGCGTCCAGATCTACACGGCCCAGCGCAGGTATGGCAAGATGGTGACCGTCGTCGAGGGCATCAACGCCGGCGACATCGACATGGACCGCGTCACGAAGGAGCTGAAGGCCGCGTGCGCCTGCGGGGGCACGCACAAGGAGGGCCGCGTCGAGCTCCAGGGCGACCACCGGCACCGCGTGAGGATCGTGCTGGAGAAGCTCGGCTTCAACACGGAGGTCAAGTAGCATGGAGCCCGCGGCCCTGGCGAAGCACGAGCTCATCGGCCTGCGCTGCGAGGTCAGCGCGAGCGGCGACCCCGGCCTCCTGCGCCTGCAGGGCGAGGTCGTGGACGAGACGATGCGCACCTTCACGTTGCGCACGGAGCGCGGCGAGCGCGTCGTGGCCAAGCAGGGCCAGGAGCTCACGTTCACGCTGCCCTCGGGGCAGCAGCAGCGGCTGCGCGGCGAGGACCTCGCGCACCGCCCGGAGGACCGCACGAAGAAGTCGCGGAGCGTCCCGCGTTCCAACTCACCCAAGGTGAACCATGCCCACGCGTGACATCGGCATCTCGGTGCAGCCGCCCCAGCGCGAGTGCGCCGACCTGAAGTGCCCGTTCCACGGCGACCTCCGCGTCCGCGGACAGATCCTCATCGGCAGGGTCCTGACCGCGAAGATGCAGAACACCGTCGTCGTGCAGCGCGAGTTCCTGCGCTACCTGCCCAAGTTTGAGCGGTACGAGCGCCGCCGGGGCAAGTACGCCGCGCACAGCCCGCCCTGCATCGGGGCGCAGCCGGGCGACGACGTGACCATCATGGAGTGCCGCCCCCTGAGCAAGACGAAGCACTTCGTCGTCATCGAGGCGCGCAAGGGCAGCCTCGAGTTCAAGGGCGAGGACTACACCGAGGCCCAGCGCGAGGCCGCGGCCAAGGCCAAGGCCAAGGCCACGAAGGAGGCTGCGGCGCAATGAAGGCCCTGGCAGCGAATATCACGCGCGGCCTGCCCACGGGCGCGCGCCTGGACGTCGCCGACAACAGCGGCGCCAAGGTCGTGCAGGTCGTGGCCGTGCCCCGCGTCGGCAACCGCAAGCGCCGGTACCCGGCCGCGGCCATCGGCGACCTGTTCATCTGCTCGGTGAAGAAGGGCACGCCGGAGATGCGCCGCCAGGTCGTGATGGCGGTCGTGGTTCGCACGCGCCGGCCCTACCGCCGGCCGGACGGGACCATGGTGCAGTTCGAGGACAACGCGTGCGTGCTCGTCGCCGACAACGGCGACACGAAGGGCACGGACATCAAGGGCCCGGTCGCGCGGGAAGCGGCCGAGCGCTGGCCGCGCATCGCGGCCACGGCGAGCATGATCGTGTGAGGTGCGAGACATGGTGAGCAGTATCCAACCCCGGAAGCAGCGGAAGGCGCTGCACAACGCCCCCCTCCACCAGCGGGGCAAGCAGATGCACGCGCACCTCAGCGAGGAGCTCCTCGTGAAGTACGGGAAGCGCAGCTTCCCGGTGCGCGTCAACGACACGGTGCGCGTCGTGCGCGGCAAGGGCGCGGGCACGACGGGCAAGGTGCTGGGCGTGGACCGGACGCGCTACGCCATCACCGTCGAGGGCGTGAGCGTGGCCAAGGCGGATGGCACGGAGAAGCCCAAGCCCCTGCACCCGAGCGACGTCGTCCTCACCCGCCTCGACCTGACGGACAAGCTGCGCCGGGAGAAGCTGGGCGCGAGCGAGGCCGACGTCAGCCCCGAGGACAAGCAGCGCGGCGCCCAGCCGAAGAAGGCCAAGGCCGCCGAGGAGAAGCCCAAGCCGGCCCAGGCCACGCCGGCGGAGCGCACCTCAAGCTGTGCGACACGGCCCGCGAGGCGCGCATCATCCTCAGCCAGCGCGACGTGCTCGTCGACCAGAAGCCCTGCACCGACCCGAAGCGCGGCGTGGGCCTGATGGACGTCATCACCATCCCCAAGCTCGACGCGAGCTACCGCGTCCTGCTGGACGAGCGCGGCCGGCTGGCCCTGACGGAGATGAACAAGGCCAACGCCAGCTGGAAGCTGTGCCGCATCGAGGACAAGACGACCATCGCCGGGGGCGCGACCCAGCTCAACCTCCACGACGGACGCAACATCGTCGTCAAGGAGGCCCCGTACAAGACGGGCGACGTGCTGAAGATCAAGCTCCCGGAGCAGAAGGTCATGGAGCACCTGCCCTTGGCCGAGGGGGCGCACGCCTTCATCACCGGCGGCGCGCACGTCGGCGGCAACGCCCGCATCACGAACATCGAGGTCACGCGCGACCCGCGCGCCAACCTCGTGCACCTCAAGGACGGCGACCTGGAGTTCAGCACCATCAAGCCCTACGTGTTCGTCGTGGGCAAGGACAAGGCGGAGATCCGGCTCCCCGAGGAGCGCATCACGGCTGCCCACCCCAAGGCGGTGAGCTGAGATGGTGAGCGCGAACAGCCCGGCGGCGGTGCAGGCCTACAGCTACCCGAACGCCATGCGCCAGCCCCGCGTGGAGAAGGTCGTGGTCAACATCGGCGTCGGGGAGGGCGGCGAGAAGCTCATCAAGGCGGAGAAGGTCCTGGGCATGGTCACGGGCAAGAAGCCCGTCCGAACCCTGGCCAAGGCCCCGAACCGGGAGTGGGCGCTGCGCAAGGGCGGCCCCATCGGCTGCAAGGTCACGATGCGCGGCGAGGACGCGGTCGCGTTCCTGAAGAAGGCGTTCGACGTGCGCAACGGCAAGATCCCCTGGTACCACTTCGACGACGAGGGGAACCTCAACTTCGGCGTGCCCGACTACACGGACTTCGCCGGGATGAAGTACGACCCGGACATCGGCATCTTCGGCATGAACATCACCGCCGTCATCACCCGGCCCGGCTCGCGCGTGAAGCAGCGCCGCCTGCTCAAGGGCCGCGTCGGCAAGTCGCACCGCCTGCCGCGCGAGGAAGCGCAGAGCTTCGTCGCGCAGACGTTCGGCGTGGAGGTGGTGGAGTAATGGTGCTCCAGGCTGGACCCATCGACAAGAGCCTGCCCCCGAACATGGTGTTCGGCCGGGGCGCGAGGCAATGCGTGCGCTGCGCCCGGCAGAGCGGCCTCATCCGGCAGTACCGGCTGTGGCTGTGCCGGCAGTGCTTCCGCGAGATCGCCCCCCAGCTCGGGTTCAAGAAGTACTCCTGAGGTGCTCCCATGCAGAACGACCCCCTCGCTGACGCGCTGACCGCGATGAAGAACGCGGAGCGCTCGGGCAAGAGCACCTGCGACGTGAAGCCGGCGAGCAACCTGCTCGGCCGCGTCCTGAAGGTCATGCAGGAGCTGAACTACATCGGGCCGTACGAGTTCGTCGAGGACGGCAAGAGCGGCGTGTTCCGCGTCCGCCTCAACGGCCAGATCAACGACTGCGGCGTCATCAAGCCGCGCTACAACGTGCAGCGCACGGAGTTCGAGAAGTGGGAGAGCCGGTACCTGCCCGGGCGGGACTTCGGCACGCTCATCCTGACCACGACGTCGGGCGTCGTTAGCCATTACCAGGCGAAGGAGCTGGGGACCGGCGGCAAGCTGCTGGCGTACGTCTACTGAGGTGTCACACATGGTGGTCGCGGAAGCGCGCGAGAGCGTGAAGGTGCCCGGCGGCGTCAGCGTGACGCTCGCCCAGGGCACGGTGAAGGTCAAGGGCCCGAAGGGGGAGCTGCAGCGCAGCTTCGCCCACCCCCGGGTCCAGGTCCTGCAGGAGGACGGCGGCGTCGTCGTCCGCTGCGAGATGGCCCGCCGGAAGGACAAGGCCCTGGTCGGGACCTACGCCGCGCACGTGCGCAACATGGTGCGCGGCGTGCAGGAGGAGTGGGAGTACAAGCTGAAGATCGTGTACAGCCACTTCCCCATCAAGGCCAAGGTCAGCGGGGACACGTTCATCATCGAGAACTTCCTCGGCGAGCGCAACCAGCGCAAGGCCCCCATCGCGGCCGGCGTGAAGGTCAAGCTCGACGGGGACGTCGTGCTCGTCACCGGCACCGACCTGGAGCAGGTCGGCCAGACCGCCGCGACGATCGAGCAGGCGACGCGCATCCGCGACCGCGACCCGCGGGTGTTCCAGGACGGCATCTACATCACGCAGAAGCCCGGGTGAACCCATGCCCACGAAGGACGAAGTCGTTGACGAGTTCGCGAAGATCCCCGGCGTGAGCCGCAAGGCCGCCGAGGCCCTCTACGCGGCGGGCTTCCACAGCGTGGACGACGTCAAGGGCGCGACGCGCGACCGCCTGAAGCAGGTGGAGAACCTGCCGGCGAAGAGCGTCCAAGCCCTGGCCGCCTGGGCCGCGGAGCAGCGCGGCGAGAAGCCCGCTGCCAAGCAGGAGATCCAGGTCGTCGAGGAGAAGAAGGCGAGGCCGAAGAAGGAGGTCGAGGTCGTCGAGCCGGGCGAGCGCGTGCACAAGGCGCGCGCCAAGCCCCAGCTCAGCCCGGACCTGCAGGAGGCGCTGCAGGTGCGCAAGGTCCTGAGCAAGCACCGCCCGACCTTCCGGCACGACCAGTGGTTCCGCTACAAGAAACTCAGCCGCCTCGGCTGGCGCAAGGGCCGCGGCACGCACAACAAGCAGGCCATCGACTACGTGTACCGCCCCCGCCGGCCGGTCATCGGCTACCGCGGGCCGGTCGCGGCGCGCGGCCTGCACAGCTCGGGCTTCGCCGAGGTCCTCGTGCACCGTCCGGAGGACCTGGAGGGCATCGACCCCGCGACGCAGGCGGCGCGCATCGGCGGCAAGGTCGGCGCGAAGAAGCGCGGGCTCATCCTGGCCGCGGCCGAGAAGAAGGGGCTGCGCATCCTCAACCCGACGGGGGTGCGCCGCCAATGAGCGACCTCCGCAACCAGCGCCGCCTGGCCAGCCAGGTCATGAGCGTGGGCGAGACGCGCGTCTGGATCGACCCGCTCCACGCCGACGAGGTCGCGACCGCGGTCACGCGCGCGGACGTGCGCGGCCTGGTGGAGAAGGGCTACATCAGCAAGCTCCAGGCCAAGGGCAACTCCCGCGGCCGCGCCCGGCACACCGCCCTGCAGAAGAGCAAGGGCAAGCAGAAGGGCCCGGGCTCGCGCGAGGGCAGCAAGGGCAGCATGGCGCGCGACCCGCGCAAGGAGCGCTGGATGCGCACCATCCGGCCCCTGCGCCAGACCCTGGCCCTGATGCGCGAGGAGGAGCTCATCACCAGCGAGCTGTACCGGCAGCACTACCGGCGGGCGAAGGGCGGCGTGTTCCGCTCCCGCCAGCACCTCCTGTCGCACCTCGTGACGGAGGGCGTGCTCACCGAGCAGCAGGCGCGCGACGTGCGCGCCCGGGCGGAGGCGCAGCGCGCCGCGTGGTTCGGCAAGGGCCCGGATGGCACGAGCGCCACCGCGGGCGGGGCCACGCCCAAGCCGCCGAAGGCGAAGTCCGCGGCGCGGCCGAAGGCGGAGAAGCCGGCCAAGGCCAAGGCCGCGGCGAAGAAGAAGAAGTCCAAGGACACGGAGGGTGAGGCCTGATGGCCCACGATGCCAAGTACCGCGTCGCGTTCCGCCGCCGTCGCGAGGGCCGGACCGACTACAAGCGCCGTCTCGCGCTGCTGAAGAGCAGGCAACCCCGCGTCGTCGTCCGGCGCAGCCTGACGAACGTGCGCGTCCAGGTCGTGGGCTACGAGCCGACCGGGGACAAGGTCCTGGCGAGCGCCGACGGGCGCGAGCTGGCGAAGCTCGGCCTGCAGGGCGCGAGCGGCAAGAGCCTGCCCGCGGCCTACCTCACCGGCCTGCTCGCCGGGCAGCGCGCGAAGCAGGCGGGCGTGAGCCAGGCCGTGCTCGACCTCGGCCGCAACACGCCGCACAAGGGCGGCCGCATCTTCGCCGCGCTCAAGGGCGTGGTCGATGCCGGCGTCCAGGTTCCCCATGACGAGGAAGTCCTGCCCGGCGAGGACCGCCTGCACGGCGGCCACATCGACGGCTTCGACAGCGCGAAGGTGGAAGCGGTGAAGAGCAAGATCCTTGGGGGGGCGTAGATGCCGCCGCCCCGCCGGCCGCAAGGCCCGACGCAGGACGAGATCAAGCAGCGCCTGAGCAACTGGCAGCCCCGGACCGGCCTGGGCAAGCTGGTGAAGCAGGGCGAGGTGACCACGATGAGCGCCGCGCTCAAGACCGGCCTGCCCCTGCGGGAGGCCGAGATCGTGGACGTGCTCCTCCCCGGCATGGAGGACGAGGTCATCGACGTCAACATGGTCCAGCGCATGACGGACAGCGGGCGCAGGGTGCGCTTCCGCATCGTCAGCGTCGTGGGCAACAAGGACGGCTACGTCGGCCTGGGCATGGCGAAGGGCAAGGAGGTCGGGCCGAGCATCCGCACGGCCATCGACAACGCCAAGCTCAACATCATCCAGGTCCGGCGCGGCTGCGGCTCCTGGAGGTGCGGCTGCGGCACGAGCCACAGCGTGCCGGTGCAGGTCACGGGCAAGGCGGCGAGCGTGGAGATCACGCTCAAGCCCGCGCCCCGCGGCACGGGCCTGGCGGTGAGCGACGTGGCGAAGCAGGTCCTGAAGCTGGCCGGCGTGCAGGACGTGTGGGGCCTGAGCAGCGGCCAGACGAAGACGACCATCAACAACGCGCAGGCGGCGTACGACGCCCTGCTCCAGACGAGCGCCATCAAGATGACGCAGGGGCAGAAGGAGCGCCTGCACATCATCGAAGGGAGCGTGGTTGGGCAATGAGCTACGTGGCAGTCCGGGTGCGCGGGCACATCGGTGTGCGCCGCGAGATCGCGCAGACGCTGGAGCACCTCCGCCTGCACAAGACGAACCACGCGGTCATCGTGCCCAAGAACCCCTCCACCGAGGGCATGCTCGTCCGGGCGCGCGACTGGATCGCCTACGGCGAGCTGGACAGCGCGACGCTGGCGAAGATGCTCCAGGCGCGGGCGAAGCTCGAGGGCGACAAGCCGCTCACCGAGGGGTACCTCCAGGCGAACACGAAGTTCACGAGCATCCAGCAGCTGGCCGAGGCCATGATCGCCGGCCAGGCGCAGCTGAAGGACGTGCCCGGGCTGAAGCCGGTCATCCGGCTCAACCCGCCGCGCAAGGGCTACGGCGGCAACAAGCGCCACTACCCGGACGGGGCCCTGGGCGACTGGGGCGCGGACATCAACGGGCTCGTCGACCGGATGGTGTGAGCCATGGCGAAGAAGACGAACAAGACGCACAAGCTGCGCGGCTCCCGCGAGCACGGGCGCGGCATGAAGAAGGGCCGCGGCGCGGGCCTGCGCGGCGGCAAGGGCAACGCCGGCTGGAAGCACAAGCGGCTCCACTTCCTCCTCTACGACAAGGAGCACGTGCGCGGCTACCGCAACATCGGCTTCACGCGCCACGCGCAGGACGCGGGCGCGGAGGAGAGCATCACCGTGCAGCACCTCGACGAGCAGGTCGCGGCCTGGGCCGCGGTCGGCAAGGCGAGCCGGCAGGACAACGGGTTCAGCATCGACCTGGCGACGATGGGCGTGGAGAAGCTCGTCGGCACGGGCCAGGTGCGGCAGCCCATCCAGGTCACGGTCGGCCGCGCCAGCGAGGGCGCGGTGAGGAAGATCGAGGCGGCCGGGGGCAGGGTCACGCAGACCAACCCGGCCCCGGTCGCCGCTCCCCCGGTGAAGCCGGGCAAGCCCGGGCCGGGCGGCGCGGGCGCAGGCGCTCCCCCGGCGGGCGGCAAGCCGCCGAAGGGCGGCGACGCCGGCAAGCCGAAAGGCGAGGCCAAGCCGAAGGGCGAGGCGAAGCCGGCGAAGGGCGCGAAGGAAGGCAAGCCCCCGAAGTAGCCGCGGACGATGCGGCCACAGCAACAGCGTTAAAACGAAGGTGCGGCATGGCACACGGCCTGGGTCAGGTGCGGCATGGCTGACGAGCAGAAGAGCCTCCTCTACAAGCTGGAGCCGCTCATCAAGCGGATGCCCGCGGTCACGAAGCCGGAGGGCCACGTCCACTTCAAGAGCAAGCTGCTGTGGACGCTCGTCTCGCTCATCGCCTACTTCTTCATGGCGAACGTGTTCATCTACGGCCTGAGCTCGGGCAACGTCGATGTCTTCGCCCAGTTCCGCGCCATCCTCGCCGGGCAGAACGGCTCGCTCGTGCACCTGGGCATCGGGCCCATCGTCACGGGCAGCATCATCATGCAGCTGTTCACGGGCGCGAAGATCATCAAGCTCGACCTGACGAAGCCCGAGGACAAGGGCATCTACCAGGGCACGCAGAAGGTCCTGGTCATCCTCATGATCTTCGTCGAGGCCGTGCCCCAGGTGTTCGGCTTCCTGCAACCCGCCCCTTCGCTGGACGCCAAGGTCGGCGGGCACAGCATGGCCCAGGCGCTCATCATCGTCCAGCTCGCCGCCGGCTCCTACATCGTGTTCCTGCTCGACGAGGTCGTGAGCAAGTGGGGCATGGGGAGCGGCATCTCGCTGTTCATCGCCGCCGGCGTGAGCCAGACGCTGTTCATCGGCACGTTCAACTGGGTCCCGCCCTGCGCTGGCCAGGCCTACAGCATCGTGGCCGATTGCACGACGGCGAACGGCACCGTGGCCAACATCCCGCCCGGCACGTTCCCGCGCACGCTGTACCTGCTGAGCGCATACGACACGTCGCAGCTCGTGCACGGCGGCGGCTTCGAGACCATCTTCATGGAGAGCACGAACGCGCTCGTGGCCTTCCTCGGCACGCTCGCCATCTTCCTCATCGTGGTCTACGCCGAGAGCTCGCGCGTCGAGCTGCCGCTGGCCCACGGCAAGGTGCGCGGCGCGCGCGGCCGGTACCCCATCCGCCTCCTGTACAGCAGCAACATCCCGGTCATCCTCATGGCGGCGCTGCTGGCGAACGTGAACCTCATCTCGCTCCTCCTCTACCAGGGGCCGTTGCGCGACCTGCCGTTGTTCGGCTACAACTGGCTCGTGCACAACGCGCCGAGCTTCCAGGGGTGGGTGGGCACGTACCTGCCGGGCGGCGGGAGGACGCAGGCCATCACCGGCTTCGCCTACTACTTCCAGCCGTTCAGCAACGGCGTGCAGGACTGGCTCCTGCCCTTCCTGAACCCGGACCGCTACGGGCCGCGCGTGTTCACCTACCGCGAGCCGTGGCAGGTCGTGGTGCGCATCGCCTGCTACGGCGGGGCGATGATCGGCGGCAGCATCATCTTCGCCAAGTTCTGGATCGAGACGACGAACATGGGCCCGGACGCCGTGGCCAAGCAGATCCAGAGCAGCGGCATGCAGATCCCCGGCTTCCGGCGCGACCCGCGCATCGTGGAGAAGATCCTGGAGCGCTACATCCCGGTGGTGACGGTCATCGGTGGGGCTGCGGTCGGGGCGCTGGCGTTCAGCGCGGACATGATCGGCACGGTCGGCAACGCGTCCGGCACGGGCGTGCTGCTCACCGTGGGCATCCTGCAGCGCCTGTACGAGCAGATCGCCAAGGAGCAGGTGATGGAGATGCATCCCATCCTGCGCGGCTTCTTCGGCGAGTAGCGCGTGGAGGCCGAGCGCATGCCCGCGATGCGCGGAGCGGGGACGCGCGGCCGAAGGCCGATGCGCGGCGCGCGCCTCTTCGCGCTTGCCCTGGTCCTCAGCGTCCTCGCCGGCTGCGCTGCCCCCGCGCCGCCGCCGGCGGGCGCGGGCGGCGTACGCGTGCTGGCGAGCTTCGACCGCGCCCCGCCCGGGCCGCTCGGCAGCTGGGACGCGCGCGGCGGGACGTGGAGCGTGGAGGCGAACGGCAGCGCGCCGAGCCCGCCGAACCTCGTCCTCGGCCAACCCCCGGCGGGCGAGCCGGGGGTGCTCCTCGTGCCCGGCCAGTCGTACGCGGACGTGGACGTGAGCGTGAACGTCAGCGGGCCGGGGGGCGTGGCGTTCCGCTTCAGCAACGGGAGCTACGTCGGCGTCGTGTACGACCCGGCGACGCACACCCTGACGGTGGGGCACCGCGCGCCGGGCAGCAGCGTCCTCGACGGCCGGATCGACTGGCCGGTGAGCGGCGCCTGGGTCACGGTGAGCGCGCACGTGCGCGGCACCCGTGCCACCATCTTCCTCGGCGCGGCGCAGGCCCTGGTCGCGGACGTGCCGGCGGGGGAGGGGCAGGCCGGGATGCTCGTCGCGGCCCAGGGCGCCGCCCGGTTCGACGACCTGGTCGTCGAGCCCCAGGGCTGACGCGCGCCGGGCCCCGCAAGACTTATCGGGAAGCCTAGGCTTCGCCAGCCGGTCCTATGGGCGCCATCGTCATCACCGGCGTGCCCGGGGTGGGCAAGAGCACGGTCATCAACGCTGCTGCGGAGGCGAGCAAGCTGAAGGTCGTGGTCTATGGCACGGAGATGTTCCAGCTGGCGAAGGAGCGCGGCCTGGTCGAGCACCGCGACCAGATGCGCACCCTGCCCCCGGAGACCCAGCGCGAGCTGCAGGAGGCCGCGGCCAAGCGCATCGCCGGCATGGGCGAGGTCATCGTGGACACGCACTGCACCATCAAGACCCCCCGCGGCTTCCTGCCCGGCCTGCCGGAGTGGGTCGCGAAGGGCCTGGAGCTGCGCCAGATCATCCTCGTCGAGGCCGCCCCGGAGGAGATCGCCGGCCGCCGCGCCAAGGACGCGACGCGCGTGCGCGACGAGGACCAGCCGGCGAGCATCGACGAGCACCAGCGGCAGAACCGCTATGCGGCGTGGGCCACGGCCACGCTGACCGGGGCCACCGTGGCCACCGTGTTCAACCACGACGGCAAGGTCGAGGACGCGAAGCAGGCCGTCATCAAGGTCATGGCGGGGCGCGCATGAGCGAGGACGCGCAGGCCCAGGCCCCGACGAAGGCCTCGACGAAGGCCGGCCTGCCGAAGACGAACCCGGTCGAGCAGTTCGTCGTGTTCGTCAGCTTCATCCTCGCCTTCGTCGTGCTCTTCGACCAGCAGGCGCGCGCCTTCACGGGCCAGCTCGCCGGGGCGGTGCTCGAGCCCGTCATCGGCTTCGGCCACGCCTACCCCGTGCTCACCATCCTCCTGGCGAGCGTCATCATGGTCCTCGTCACGAGCTGGGTGCGCCACTACTTCACCGACTACCTGAAGCAGGCGCGGAACCAGGAGACGATGAAGGCCTTCCAGAAGGAGATGCGCGACGCGCGGAAGGAGAACAACCTGTACAAGATGAAGAAGCTCACGGAGATGAACAAGGACCTGATGAGCCTGCAGGCGGAGCAGAGCAGCTCCCAGCTCCGCCCCATGGCCATCACCATGCTCGTCGTCATCCCCATCTTCGCCTGGCTCCTCGTCTTCGTGGACCACGGCATGGCGGCGAACGCCGCCACCACGTTCGACTGCCCGACGCGCGTCAACGTGGCCTGGGAGCAGGGATGGTGCGCGGCGGTGAACATCCAGGCCGTGCTCACGTTCATCCCCCGCTGGATCGCCCTGTACTCCCTGTTCAGCATTCCCATCGGCCAGGTCGTGCAGCGCTGGCTGAAGACGCGCGACCTGGTGCGGGAGCTGGCGGAGACGGGGTCGGCATGACGCGCGCGCCCCACGAGCCGACGGTGCAAGCTGTCGCCATCGCGGGGCTGCCCGGCACGGGCAAGACCACGGCCGCGCAGCTTGTGGCCCGGGAGCTGGGCTTCCGGTTCGTCAGCGCCGGCGGCCTGTTCCGGGCCATGGCGCAGGAGCGCGGCCTGAGCCTGGACCAGTTCAGCGCGCTCGCCGAGCGCGACGGGAAGATCGACCGCATGCTCGACGACCGCGTCGCGGACGAGGCGCGGCGAGGGCGCGTCGTGCTCGAGGGCCGGCTCACCGCCTGGGTGTGCAAGTCGCACGGCGTGCCCGCGTTCAAGGTGCGCCTCGACTGCCCGCCCGTCGTGCGCGCCGAGCGCATCGCGCAGCGCGAAGGGCTGCGGGTCGAGGACGCGCTGCACGCGAACGAGCAGCGCGAGGGCAGCGAGCGGCTGCGCTACATGAGCATCTACGGCGTGGACCTGCAGGACGAGGCGCACTACGACCTCACGCTGAGCACGGAGCAAAGCCCGCCGGACGAGGTCGTGCGCCGCATCGTCGAGGGGGTGCGGCATGCGCGCTGAGCCGCCACGCCGCGACGGCCCGCCCATCGGCAAGGCCCCGACGCGCAGCTTCGACCGCGCGCTGGAGTCCATGCCCCTGCCGAACCAGGCCCGGGAGCGCCTCGTGAAGCGCGAGGCGGAGACCGACCCGGCCCACGGCTGCCCCCCGGAGCAGCGGCCCATCCGGGAGCATCTCCGGCTCGGGGCCGTACCCCTGGACAAGCCTTCCGGGCCCACGAGCCACCAGGTCGTGGCCTGGGTGAAGGAGGCCATGGGCCTGGGCAAGGCCGGCCATGGCGGCACGCTCGACCCGAACGTGACCGGCTCGCTGCCCATCGCCCTGGAGGACGCGACGCGCTGCATCAAGGCCATGCTCCTCGCGCCCAAGGAGTACGTGGCGGTCATGCGCCTGCACGCCGACGTGCCGCGCAAGCGCGTGGAGCAGGTCGTGGAGGAGTTCACCGGGCCCATCTGGCAGACCCCGCCGCTGAAGAGCGCGGTGAAGAAGGAGCTGCGCGTGCGCACCGTGTACGAGCATCACCTGCTGGAGATGGAGGGGCGCGAGGCCCTGCTCAAGGTGCGGTGCGAGGCGGGCACGTACATCCGCAAGCTGTGCACGGACATGGGCACGGTCCTGGGCTGCGGGGCGAACATGCAGGACCTGCGCCGCACGCGCACGGCGAGCGTGGGCGAGCAGGACCTGGTCACGCTGCACGACGTGCGCGACGCCTGGGAGTGGTACAAGGAAGGGGACGAGGCGGAGCTGCGCCGCGTCGTCTGGCCCATGGAGCGCCTGCTCACGCACCTGCCGAAGGTCGTCGTGCGCGACAGCGCCGTGGACGCGGTGTGCCACGGCGCGGACCTGGCCGTGCCCGGCATCGCCCAGCTCGACGCCGGCATCGCGCCCGGGAACATCGTCCTCATCCAGAGCCTGAAAGGCGAGGGCGTGGCCTTGGGCCAGGCGATGATGACCAGCCAGCAGGTCATGGACACGGAGCAAGGGATGGCCGTGGACACGATGCGCGTGCTCATGGACCTGGGGACGTACCCCAAGGGATGGTAGTCAGGTGCGCCGGCGGCGGACGGCGTGGGCTGCCGCTCCGACCCCGAGCGACGCCGTGAGCACGCCCGGCCCCGGGAGTGCTCGTACGGGGCCAGGCTCGTGGCCCGCTTCGTTCTTGGCTGGCCATGCGCCGGTCATGTCCCTGTCGGGCGGCTGCGACACGGTCGCCCGCTGATGCTCAGGTAGGGATGGATCCTGCGTGGCCGTAACCGGTCGCGCGTCCGGTGGAGGGGAGGCCGCAGGACGCGGCGTCGGAAGCGATGGGGCGTCGTACGCATCGGGCCAGGGCGGGATGGCATCCACGGAGCAAGGGAACCCTCGGTACGCCAGATGGTTGCCCGAGAGGTGCAAGTCCACGAGCTGGCAAGCGGCTTCTCTCCGTCCAAGAACCGGTGTCGCGTTCCCTTCGAATCGCATCTCGGCGACGGCATGCAAACGAAGATCAAAGTCCGTGTCCGTGTCTGGACGCGGGAGCGAACCCTCGGTCACGACGGGGGCGGAGCCGTTCCCGCTCGTCTCATTCTCGTGGTTCAGGTCGACGTGGAGCGAGACGAGGCCGGGCCACGGAGTCGTGGGTCGAGCTTCCCCGCGCCAGTCGATGGCGCTGGGGCGCAGCCAGGCGGTGAATGCGGTGTCGACCGGCGGGGCTGGCACCAGGTCGTTGGGGTGCTCGCTGAAGGCACCCGCGTCCGCGTAGGACAACGCGTAGCCGCAGCACCACCAGCCAGGGCCGGCACCGTTCACAGGACTGGCCACGAGCCCCCAGGCGCCCGGCCGCGTCGCCGTCAGGTTCCACGCCGAGGCGACGTCGTGCCCGGCCCGAAGGCTGATGTTCTGGGCGGCGGCCGGATCTGACGTGACCCAAGAAGGGGCGTCGAGGAAGATTGCGCCATGCACATCGAGGTTCGCGTGGACGTGCAGGGTTGTGAAGAGCGGCTGCCCGACGGCGGGCGAGCCGTGGACTTCCACGGTCGCGTGACATGGGAAGGTCTGGCCGTTCCCCGCTGTGAGGGGAACCAGCGCCAAGGCTGCGACCACGCGGCGAGCCAAGGCGCTTTCGTCATCATGACGCGAGGCGGCTCCCGGCACTTCTGCGCGGGCAAACCGTTCGGGCGCCGCCGAATCCCCGCACCAGCGCCCGCTATGGGGAACGCCCGCTTTCGGCAATCCCAAGCCCCTGGACGCGGAGTCGCGCGCATGCCCGCGTGCTCAGGCTGCGGCGGCGAGGCGCGGTTCCAGGCCGTGCTCGGCAAGGACTTCCACCTGCGCTTCGAGGCCATCGCGCGCGGCGCGGAGCGCGGGCTGTTCTATTGCGAGGCCTGCGCCGAGGAGATGCTCGCCCTGAAGGGGCCGCCGCTGCCGGCCTGACCAAGCCGCCTCCGGGAATTGAACCCGGGACCTACTCCTCTTCGGCCTCACCCGCGGCACGCGTCACCGAAGTGGATGTTACCAAGGAGTCGCTCTACCACTGAGCCAAGGCGGCGGCAGGACGGGCCACGCCGCCCACCTTTATAGGATTTTCGGGGCCGGCGCGGGGCGAGGCGGGTCACGTCCGCGGTCCGGGCGCGGGAGCGTCCGGCAGCGCGCTCCTTGACCCGTGCACCGTTCCGGCGCGCGCGGAGCGAAAGGGAGAACCTTCGCGGGGCCATGCCGGCGCGATGCGGATGAAGGCAGGAACCTTCGTGCTCGGTGCGCTCCTCGTCGCGAGCTTCGCAAGCCTGGCCCAGGCCCAAGGCCCTTCCGGGCCGACGCCGCCCTCGCCCGGCCACGTCACCGTCGGCTGGGACGACACCGCCGCCAGCGTCGAATACCAGCGCTATCTGCCCGCGACCCTCGTCGTGCAAGCGGGCGACACCGTGACCTGGGTCGCGGGCTCCGAATCGCCCCACACCGTCACGAGCTATCCGCCGGGCGGCAACGGCAGCTTCGACAGCAGCGCCGACGTGAGCCTCGGCCCCGAGGTCGCGGCGGTGTTCTTCGGCCCGGGCGCCTTCCTCAACCCCGGCCAGAGCTTCAACCGCACCTTCGACCAGCCGGGTGTGTACGCGTACTTCTGCAAGATCCACCCGGGCATGCACGGCACCGTCACCGTCACGAACGGCACCGGCGCGCAGAACCCGCTGCCCGTCGGCCCCCAGGCCGGCACGGCCGGTGGCAACGCGACGGTGTACGTGACCGCCGGCTGGGGCAGTGGCGAGACGAGCGTGGACCGCTTCGGGCCGGGCGACATCCGCGTCGCGACGGGCACGACGGTGGTCTGGACGAACATGCACAGCAGCGAGCCGCACACCGTGACCGGCATCGGCCCCAACGGCCAGCTCGCCTTCGACTCCAGCCCGGGCATCCAGGGCGACCCGCCGGGCTTCAGCGGCGCGCACGGCGTGCTCCAGGCGCACGGGAACAACACGCAGTTCACCCACACCTTCGACGCCGCGGGCACGTGGGTCTACTTCTGCAAGCTCCACGCCGGCATGTGGGGCACGGTCGTGGTCCTCCCCGCGGACAAGGACGGCGACGGCAGCACGACCGGCGGCAGCATGCAGGGGGGCGCGACCGGGGGCACGACGGGCGGCGCGACGAAGGAC
>JAIVGT010000317.1 GCA_020201485.1 Halobacteriales archaeon | reverse complement strand
GGCGAGCGGTCCGCGCTCATCGGAGGCAAGACCTACCGCGGCCGGCCGGCGTGCCTGCGCAAGGGCTTCGGGGCATGACCCGCATGCGCGACGGACGGAACCTCCCACCCGACCAAGGGTATAAGTAGCGCGGCCCACCGTCCTTTCGTTCACATGCCTCCTCCGGGACGCGGACCGCCGTGGGCGCGCCGCGAGAACGCGCAGCCGCGCCGCAAGATGCTCGACGTCCGCCGGGAGCAGCACTTCCGGTTCGACATGCGGCAGGCGCTCGACGAGGGCAAGGTGCCCGAGGAGCAGCGCAACTCGATCTACGCCACCGTGTTCTCCAAGGGCTCGCGCATCAGCCTGGACGAGGCGAAGGACTTCGTGCAGCAGAAGGCCACGGAAGGCGTGCTCCCGCCGCAGGTGCGGGACCGCATCATGATGCTCGTGGACCGCTACTCGACGTGGCGGTAGCCGCTACGCCGCGGCCTTCTTCTTCCGCGCGCGCCACGCCCATGCCCCGCCGCCGAGCAGTGCCAAGGGCACGACGAGGAACAGCGGCGAGCCGGCCGCGCGCAGGAGCAGGGCTTGGCCGCGGTCGAGCTGCGCGCTGCCTTGCGCGTCGCCTTGCTGGGCCTGCACCGCGCCGCTGCCCGTGAACAGCAATCCGGCAGGTGTCGCCCTGCCCAGCAAGCTTCCCGTGTCGCGCGCGCGGACGTGCAGCGGGGGGGCGCCGATGGGGCCCCAGTCGAGGCCGAGGTCCGTGGGTTGCGCGGCGTCGAAGCGGAAGCCGTCGGGCGCGGGCGCGAGGGTGAGCTCGGGCGGCAAGGGCTCCGCTCCCAACTGCAGGTCGCCGTCCTGGCCGATGGGGCTGGCATCGCCGTCGTAGCGCAGGCTGCCGCCGCCGCGCGGCGCGTCGTAGCGCAGGCCGCCGTCGGGGTCGCGCTCCAGCGTGCCCCCGGCCGGTGCCTGGCTGAGCACGATGTCCGCGTGCGCCGCGCCGTCGAGGAGGAGCGCGCGCAGGGTGCTGTCGGCGGTGAGCGCGTGCAGCGCCATGCCGTGGCCCGCTTCGGCGAGGAGCACGGGGTTCGCGCCGCCAAGGAGCCAGGCGATGCCTTGCGCGTGACCGGGCGCGCCGAGGAACGCCGCATGCCAGTCGGTGGTCGCGCCGCGCGCGGCGAGGCGCACCGCGCCGTCGCGCAGCTCCAGGCTCAGCTCGCGCGGCGGCGTGCCTTGCCCGCTGACCCCCCAATGCCCCAGCCCGTCGTCGAGCCACAGCGCCCAAGGCTGCGTCGTGGTGCGCAGGCCGTCGAGGTGGAGGCGCAGGTCCGCTTTCGGGTCGAGGCCCACGCGCAGCTCCGCCTGCCTGTCGCCGTCGAGGTCGAGCGGCGTGGCCTGGCCGGTCACGAGCCACGCGTCCCACGTGCGCTGCCCGCTCGCGATGTGCAGGAGCTTGGCCACGGCCCCGTCGCGGAGCACGGGGAGCGTCGCGCCGAAGCCGGGCGGCGTGCGCGCGGCGAGGTCGATGAGGCCTTGCAGGGGGACCTGCGCGTCGAGGCTGTGCGGCGCGAGGCCGGCCCCGGGCCCGGTGAGCAGCGGCCCGGCCGCGGGCAGGAGGCAGAGGCTGGCCACGGCGAGCGCGACGCGGGGGCGCATGCGCCTTGCTCAGGCCCGCTGCCCCAAGCACGTGCGCTCGCGTCCCCTGGCGCGTCGGTCCCCAGGGGCCCTGGGGATGTGTTCGCGTCGATTGGGGAAAACGGCTTGCCCGGGGGGGCTGTTGGAGGGTTGCGCGCAAGCGCACGCGGGCGTCAGGCACCGCAGCCTGCCACCCTCCCCGTCCGCCCGGCAACCGGCGGACGAACTGCACCACCCGAGGCCTGCACGTCCGAAGGCCTGGCCTGGCGCCCGCGCACCCTTTCCCCCGGCGCGCGCAACGCGCCCACGCCGTACCGCCAGGTGAACCCTCCATGCCGCCCCACGGAGACGAAGTCCGCGCCCAGCTCGTCGAGCACGTCCGCCGCGACCCGGGGATGGCCCTCATCGAGGCGGCGAGGCTCCTCGGCGTGAACGCGAGCACGGCGAGCTACCACGCGCGCGTCCTCGTGCGCCGCCGCGGCATCTGCGCCGTCCCCGTCGGCCGGCGCGTCGCCCTGTTCGCGGCCGGCGACGGCTCCTGCCCCTGGATGCGCGCCCTGCTCCCGGAGCTGCGCGACCCCGCCGTGCAATCCGCCGCGGCCCAGCTCCTGCAAGGCCCCGTCCAAGTGGGCACGCTGGCGCGCACGCTGGGCGTGCCCCGGGCGCGCGCCGCGCGCGTCCTGCGCCGCCTGGAGAACCTGGGCGCGTGCGAGCGGACGCGGAGCGGCGTGGGCCGCGCGCCGCCGCAGCGCCTGCCCTGCCTGGAGCGCGCCGTGCTCCGCCAGCGCTGCAGCAAGCTCGGCACGTGCGACCCGCTCGCGCGCACGGAGGAGCGGCTGCCCGACCCGCGCATCGCGTTCACGCCGACCTACGAGCCGCGCCACGACACGCTCAGCCCGTCGCCCAAGGGCAGGATGAGCGTCTCCACGCCCGGCGTGCTCGACGCCAGGCGGTTGTAGGCGCGGATGCCCGCCGCGTCCGGGCTCTGGTCCTGCTCGTCGAGGGCCGCGCCCAGCCAGAACACGTTGTCGGCGCAGATCAGGCCGCCCGAGCGCACGTGGCGCAGGGCCAGCTCCCAGTACTTCGGGTAGCTCTGCTTGTCCGCGTCGATGAACACGAGGTCGAAGTACTTCGTCGGCTGCGCCGGCATGACGCCCGCTGCCTTGCCTTGCAGGATGCGCACCTTGTCCTGCACGCCGGCGCGCGCCAGCCACGCCTCCGCGGCCTTGACGTGCTGCGGGTCCTCCTCGATGGTGCGCAGCTCGCCGTCGCGGGGCAGGGCGCGCGCCAGCCAGATGGTGCTGTAGCCGTAGCCCGTGCCCACCTCCAGGATGCGCTTCGCGTTCGCGATGCGCGCCAGGAGCTGGAGGCACTTGCCCGCCTCGGGCGTGATGGGCGGCGCGCCGCCTTCGCCCGTACGCTGCTGCAGGGCGAGCACGTCGCTCCGGCACGCGGCGAGCACGGCGTCCTCGTGCGCGCCCATGCGGCGGATGAACTCCATGAGCGGGAGCAGCGGGTTCGCGCTCGCGGCGGGCATGGCCCGGCAACGGCGCGGCCTGCCTTAAGGGCCATTCATCGCATCGAGGCCTCGCAGCGCGCGCTCGATGGCGGCGACGTGCGTGCCCCGCCAGTAGAGCTGGCCGCAGGAGGGGCACGTCCGATACGCCGACACGCCATCGCGCACGCTGGGCGGGGCGCGCGCCTGCTCCTCCGGCTTCGCGGGGCGCAGGGGTTCGTTGCACAGCGTGCAGCGCGTGAGGCGAAGCGCGGGGTCGGGCGCGCCGAGGGCGAGCAGGGCCTCGCGGAGCTGGGCCTCGGGATCCTTGCTGCGCAGGAGCACGCTGCGCGGAACCCGCTGGGCGAGCGCGACGTCGCGCGTGAGGAGCACGCGCTGCTCGGCGCGGGCCTGCGCGGCCAGGGTGTCGTCGTGCGCGTCGCCGCCCGGGTAGGCGGTGTCGAAGCCGAGGAGGCGGAGCCAACGCGCGAGCTTGCCGAGCATGGCGTCGCAGAGCAGCGGCTCAGGCCCGGGCATAGGTCAGCAGGACCCCTTCGCCGAGCCGCTCCGCCGATGCGCAGCGCAGGCGCGCCGCGTCGTCCATGGTGCGCACGCCCATGCCTTCCGCCAGGCTCGGCCCGCCGCCGAGGGCCCACGGCGCGACGTACACGGTGAAGGCACCGTACAGCCC
>JAIVGT010000132.1 GCA_020201485.1 Halobacteriales archaeon | reverse complement strand
GCTCCACGACCTGCTGGTGCTCCAGGTCCGCCTGGCCGAAGGCGTCGTTGATGGCCTGGTCGATGTCCTTGACCTCGCCGAACACCAGGTCCTGCTCCACCTTGACCTTCCGCGCCGCATCCAGCTCGCGCATCTTGTCCTTGATCTCGTCGAGCAGCTCCAGCTCCTTCGGGCCGCTCATGGGCACGGTCTGCTGCTTGAACTCCAGGGCCTTGATGGCCGCTTCCAGCTCGCGCACCTTCTGGCCCGCCCCCCCGATGGCCCCCTTGCGCTTCTCCTGCTTCAGGGCGATGAGCTGCCGGGCCCGGCCCTGGGCGTGGCTGCGCTTGCCCTTGTGGTCCTTGATGCGCGCAGCGATGTCGTTGCGCGCCGTGAGCTGAGCTTGGACCTCGTCGTAGATGCGGCGGCGCTCGGCGTTGATGGCGTCGCGGGTCTCGCGGGCCTGCCGGGCCTCGTCGTTCAGCGCGTTGCGGCGCTCGAGGATCTTGCGGAAGCGCCCCTCGGCGTCGAACCGCGCGACCTTCAAGGTCTTGGCTTCCACGTCCTCGGGCTCGCCGTCCTGCCGCGGCCTGGGCGGCTTCTTCTGCGCCATTACAGTCTCCCCTCTGCGATGCGGGCCGCGATGCGCGCGGCGCACGCGCCGGCGACGAAGCCGGCGTCGATGTTGACCACGAGGAGCGGGCTGCAGCTCTGCAGCATGCTCAGCAATGCCGCTTGGCCCTGTCCGCCCATGCCGTACCCGGTGCTGATGGGCAGGCCGATGACCGGCTGCCTCGTCAGGCCCGCCACGACCGTGGGCATCGTGCCCTCCCGGCCGGCGGCGCAGATGAGCACGTCCGCGTCGCGCACCTCGTCGATGGCGGGCAGCAGCCGGTGCAGCCCGGCGACCCCGACGTCGTACGCGACCTGGGTGCGCGCGCCCACCTCCTCGGCGATGACGCGGGCCTCCTCGCACACGGGGATGTCGCTGCTCCCCGCCGCCAGGATGCCGACCGTGCCCAGCTTCTGCTTGGGCGCGGCTCCTTCCGCGCTCAGCACGGCGACGCGCGCTGCTTCGTGGAACTGGACGTTCACGCCGGACGCGCGCAGCAGCTGCACGCGCTCCGCCGCGAGGCGCGAGACCACGGCGCGGCCCTTGCCCAGGGCCATGGCGCGGGCGATGGCGGCGAGGTCCTCGTCGCGCTTGCCCTCCGCGAGGATGACCTCCGGGATGCCGGTGCGGAGCTCGCGCTCCAGGTCGAGGCGGGCTACCTCGCCGACGGGCAGCACGGTCCCTTGCGGAAACAAGGCCATCGCGGGGCCTCGGTACGCGACAACCCTCTAAAAGCTTTGCCTGGCAGCGGATGCCGGTTCAGCTGCGCCGGCTGCGCAGGACGGCCAGGGCGGCGAGGACGAACAGCGGGGGCGCTGCGACCAGCGGCGACAGGGCCTGCGCCTCGGCGGGCGCGGCATCGGACCAGTCCTCCTCGAAAGCCTGCGCGTACGTGCGGACCGCGGGTCCTTCCACGAGGAGCGCTGCTTCCCGGTTCCGCAGCATGCTCGCCTCGCCGCCGTTGACGCTGCTGACCAGGGCCAGGGACGCGTCCACGAGCATGCCCTTGTTATGGACCCGGAACTCGGTGGTCCGCACCTCCAAGGACCAGCCGCGCGCCGCAGCCTGCGCCGTGAGGTTCGCGGCCGTGGCGGCGTTGTCGAGGTCCTGCCCGTCGAGCAGGATGCGCACCTGCACCCCCCGCGCCGCAGCGTCGCGCAGCGCTTGGACGAGCGGGCTCGGACCCTGGGGCCAGGCCAGGGGGAGCTGCAGGTATTCGACGGCGAGGGTGCGCGTCGCGCGCGCCGGCAGGGCGAGGATGGCGGGAGCGGCGCTGTCGGGCGCGAGGAGGGCGGTGAGGTCGGCCGCGACGAATGCCGGGAGCGCTCCAGGCGGCGGCGCTTCGAGCGGCTCCCCGGTGCGGCCCAGCCAGGCGCGGACATCCGCGCGCACGACATCCGCGTCCTGCGCCCACACGTCGGCGAGGAAACCCGCGAGCGCGGGTCCGCGCACCAGGGCCCCCCATCCGCGGTTGCCCCGGCCATCGGGCGCGTAGCCGGTGCTGCCCCAGTTTTCGCTGCCGACGATGGCGAGCGCGTCGTCGATGACGGCGAACTTGGCGTGCACCGTGCTGTACCGGTCCTGGCCCGAGCCTCCGATGGTGCGCACCTCCGCCCCCGCCGCGGCGAGCCCGTCGAGCCGCGCGACCTCGCCCTCCGGCAGGCCGCCCACGGGCGCGCCTTCCACCAGGATGCGCACCTGCACGCCCCGCGCCGCCGCCGCGGCCAGCGCCGCGCTCAAGTCCAGGCTCGTCAGCTCGTACACCTCGACCTCGACGACGCGCCGCGCCGATGCGAGCGCCGCGAGGACGGTGGGCAGCGCATCGTGGCGCGTGAACGGCGCGACGTCCGCCCGGAACGCCAGGGCCGCGGCCTCGGTCCAGCCGACGTGGCGCTCCGTCCACGTGCCGTTCGCCGCCCGCGTGAGCGTCATGCCCATGCCCATCGGGCCCCAGGCGACCTCGTCGCGCGCGTCGGGACCGGTCAGCGCGAGCGAGCCGCCGTCGTCGGCGAGCGGGAGCAGGGGCACGACCGCATCCGGGAGCGCGCCCGTCTCCGCCTGGTAGGCATCCGCGTCGCGCGCCAGCGCCCACGTGCCGTGGGCGGGCACCTCACCGTGCAGAGCGAGCGCGCGCCGCCCGGACGCGAGCGCCCACCCTTCGAGCGGGGCCGGCTCCTCGGCATGGTTCGCGAGCCGCACGAATTCGCCCGCGCTGCCCGACGCGGGCCGCGGGAGGAGCGCGTCGAGCTCCGGCGCGGCCAGCGCGGCCGGGGCCAAGAGCAGCACGGCGAGGAGCAGGGCGCGCACGCGTCCGTCTCGCCGAGGCGGGCCAAGCCCTTTTCCCCGATCGACGCGAACGGGGGCTCGCCGGGCTCAAATACGCGCAGGGCCTTGGCGCCGCAGAGCCGCCGGGGCTCGCGCGTGGGCACGTAGCCAAGCTCGGATATGGCACAGGCCTCCTAAGCCTGGGATCAGGGGTTCGAATCCCCTCGTGCCCGTCCATCCGACCCCCCCGTTTCCGCTGCATTTTTTCCGCACATGTGTGGGTTGTCCGGGCTCCACGCTGCGTTGTGACTTCGAATTCCTGGACAAAGCCGCGAGGATTGTACCAACACCTTGAGGCCGGCCCTCGTGTTCTTGCCGGGCTGACGCCCGCCTATCAAGTCGGGTGGGTGTCGGGCGGAAGGACCGGCTGGACTTCGTGCGCATTGGCAAACCCCTCGTGCCAAAAGCCTCCCAAACCCTCAACGCCGGCCGGTCCTGACCTTTCCACGCGCTCGCGCGCGCCTGAAACGGGCGCTTCTCCCGCGGCGCATCCAACATTGTTAAGCCGCATGCTCGCCGTCGCGCCCGCGTGCGCGCATTCGCCTTCGCCTGCGCCCTGCTCCTGCTCGCCGGCTGCACCATCCCCGGGACGGGCGACCGCACCGGCCCGGGCGACCGCGCCAAGGACTACCTCAAGGCCGCGCCGTACACGAGCATCCTCGTCGAGCTCGACTACGTCAACGGGGCCGCGCCCGAGGACGCCGCCGTGAGCCTCCTGCAGCAGCGCATGGGCGAGGCCACGGGCAAGACGGTCGCGGTGAGCAAGAGCGGCTGCGTGCCCGGGCAAGGCGCGGGCCACCGCTATTCCATGGACGAGGTCGTGGGGCTCGAAGGCGCGCAGCGGCAGCATCAGACGGGCGGGAGCCAGGCCGTGCTCTACATGCTCT
>JAIVGT010000131.1 GCA_020201485.1 Halobacteriales archaeon | reverse complement strand
GTCCTGGAATCCGTGAGCCTGAGCCTGGGCAGCGCGGCCTGGCCCGACGGGCAGGGCGTCGTGCCGGGCACGGCGCGCCTGGAGCCAGGCGCGGGCCTGCCCGTGCTCGCCCTCGTCCGCGCCCCCGCCGACGCGAGCAGCGCCGCGCCCCAGGCCGCAGCCGAGCTCAAGGCGCGCAACGCCTCCACCGCCCTCGGCAACGCCACCCTCGCCCTCCCCCTCACGAGCGCCACCTCCTCGCCCCCGCCCGCGTACGGCTTCGCCCTCGACCCGACGGCCACGGATCCCCTCGTCGCCTCTGGCGGCCAGGCCGACGCGACGCTGCACCTCCGGAACACCGGCGGCACCGAGGACGCGGTGCGGGTCACGGTCGCCGGCCTCGCGCCGGGCTGGACCGTGAGCCTTCCTGCGCCGTTCGCCGTCGTACCCGCGGGCCTCGGGGCCAGCGGCGACGTCGTCGTGCGCGCCGCGGCGAACAGCTCCGTGCCTCCCGGGAGCTCCGTGAACGCCACCATCACCGCCGCGTCGGTGAACCGCGACCTGCAGCAGGTGCTGGGCGTGACCTTCCGCGCCAGCGCCCCCGACCTCGCGCTCGGCAGCGTCGCCTTCGACAAGCCCGCCCTCTACGCCGGGGACGTGGCCAGCCTGCGCGTCGAGGTGCGCAACCTGGGCGACGTGCCCCTGGCCAAGCCGGCGCGCGTCAGCCTCGTCGCCGCGCAGGGCGCGAGCAGCTTCCCCGTCGCCGAGCAGCTCGTCAACGGCGTCGGCCCGGGCGACGTGCGCGTCGTGACCCTGGCCTGGGACACGACCGGCTTCCAGGGCCCGTACGACGTGACGGTGCAGCTCGACGCGTCGAGCGACGTCGCCGAGCTCCACGAGGACAACAACGCGCAGCTCCTGCCCGTCGTCGTGCGCACCGCGGGGCTGGCCGTGGACGCGCCCGGCCTGCGCACGGCGCGCCCCGGGCAGAGCCTCGACTACCCGGCGGAGGGCACGTTCCGCGTGCGCAACCTCGGCAACGCCGTCGAGCGCGTGCGCCTCGACATCGGCACGGCGCAGGGCTGGCTCCAGGAGCGGCGCACGCTCACCCTCGGGCCGGGCCAGGAGCAGGCCGTGCCCTTCACGCTGGCCGTGCCGGGCCGTCCGGGCGCGGTGAGCGAGGCCCTGACCGGCACCGCCACCGTCGAGAACCACACGGCGACCTCCGTGGTGAACGCGACGCGCGTCGTCATCCTCGACAGCGAGCCGCCCGTCCTCGTCCGCCTGGACGCGCCGGACTTCGTCGAGCTCGGCCAGCCGGCGCTCTTCCACGCCACGCTCACCGACGCCGTGGGCATCCGGAGCGCAAGCCTCGTCCTGCGCCAGCCCGATGGCACCCTGCAGCGCGTCGCCTTCGACGGCGGGGCGGACGACCGGTTCAACGCCATCGTCGTCCTCGCCCAGCCGGGCACGGTGAGCTACTGGCTCAGCGCCGTGGACAGCGCCCCCTCGAACAACACGCTCAACACCGAGGCCCAGCCGGCCGCGCTCCTCGTCGGCGTGCGCACCGCGCCCGTCCTCGAGCTGCTCAGCCCGCACGACGGCGCGAGCATCCGGCCCGGCACGCAGGTCCAGCTCCGCATCACCGACATCCACGGCATCGGCAGCGTGACCGTGCACGACGGGGCGCGCACGAGCGACCTCGCCGAGCCCTGGACCATCGGCACGACCGGCTGGAGCGAGGGCCCGCACGCCCTCAACGTCACGGCGCGCAACCGCTTCGGCAACGCCGCCTCCCTCGCGTTCACCGTCGTCATCGACGGCACGCCCCCCCTGGTGCGCGACGCGCGGCTCGACCCGGCCCAGCCCAAGCCGGGCGAGGCGTTCACGGTCAGCGCGCGCGCCAGCAGCGACGCGGTGCGCGCCGCGCTGCAGGTGCGCAAGGATGGGCAGGTGGTGCGCGAGGTCCCGGCGGACCTGGGCAGCCAGCTCGCGACCGCCACGCTCGCCCTCGACGCCGGCGCGTACACGCTCACGATGCGCGTCGAGGACGAGGCGGGGAACGCCGCCGGGGCGGACGTGGGCGTGAGCATCGGCCAAGGCGTGCCGGGCTTCGAGCCTCTGGGGTCCCTAGGCGTGCTCGGCCTGGCCCTGCTCCTCCGCCGGCGCTGACGAGAACGCAGCGCTGGCTCCGGGAGAAGGTTTTTCCGCAGCGCGTCCGGTCTTGCCCCCGGGTGACGGGCATCCGCGTCGTGGTCGCGAGCGCAGTGCGCACGCCCATCGGGAAGTTCAAGGGCGCCTACGCCGGGGTCCCGGCGACGAAGCTGGGCAGCGTCGCCGTCGCCGAGGCGCTGCGGCGCGCGCGCCTGGAGCCGCGGCAGGTGAGCGAGCTGTTCTTCGGCAGCGTCATCCAGGCCGGGCTGGGCCAGAACCCGGCGCGGCAGGTGCTGCTCGGCGCCGGCATCCCGGCGAGCGTCAGCGGCACGACCATCAACATGGTGTGCGGCTCGGGCATGAAGAGCATGGCGGAGGGCGTGCGGGCCATCGAGCACGACCCGCAGGCCATCGTCGTCGCCGGCGGCGCGGAGAACATGACGCGCGCGCCCTACCTCCTGCCGAAGGCGCGCATGGGCCTCGGCCTGGGGAACCAGGAGGTCGTGGACAGCATGATCCACGACGGCATCTGGGACGCGCACCACGACCACCACATGGGCATGGCCGGGGAGCTCATCGCGCGCAAGCTCGCCATCCCGCGCGCGGAGGTGGACGCGTTCGCGCTGCGCTCCCACGCGCGCGCGGAGCAGGCCACGCGCAGCGGCCGGTTCGCCAAGGAGATCGTGCCCGTGCACGCCGAGCACGGCGGCAAGGCGGTGCGCGTCGAGCACGACGAGGGCATCCGGCCGACGAGCCTGGAGGCGCTGGGCAAGCTGAAGCCGGCCTTCCTGCCCGACGGCGTGCTCACCGCGGGCAACGCCAGCCAGATCAGCGACGGCGCGAGCGCGACCGTGCTCATGGGCGAGGCCAAGGCGCGCGACCTGGGCATCGAGCCCCTGGGCACCATCGTGGACTTCTGCAGCTTCGCCGTGCCGCCCGAGGACGTGATGTTCGCACCCATCCCGTGCACGCAGAAGCTGCTGAAGCGCACCGGGCTGCGCATCCAGGACCTGGACCTCGTGGAGCACAACGAGGCGTTCAGCAGCGCCAGCCTGGGCGTGCAGCGGGAGCTCGGGATTCCCGACGACATCTTCAACATCCACGGCGGCGCGGTCGCGCTCGGGCATCCCATCGGCTGCTCCGGCAACCGCATCGTGACCACGCTCCTGCACTCCATGGTGGAGCGCGACGCGCACCGCGGCCTGGCCACGCTGTGCATCGGCGGCGGGGACGCGATGAGCATGGTGCTCGAGCGCTGACCAGGCTCGGCCGAGGACCTTCACCGGCGACGGGAGCTGCGCCATGGGCAGCGACTCCATCGCGGGTGCATCCCGGGGCAGGGCCTGTGGCTGCCCTGCGGCCCCGTGCCCGCCGCGCCCGTCCTGCCCGAGCTCGACTTCGCGCCACCGCTCTGAGCGCCGAGGCCGCATCACAACCCTCATGCCGCGCTCGGCGCGTGCCGCCCCGTGGCCCTGCTCGTCGAGCTGGCGCAGTACCTGCTCAACGGGCTCGCCTTCGGGAGCATCCTCGCCCTGGCCGCGGTCGGCCTGACGCTCGTCTACGGCGTCCTCGGCCTGGCGAACTTCGCGCACGGCGACCTCGTCACGCTCGGCGCGTACGGCGTGTTCCTGTTCGCGGTGCTCACGCCCCTGCCGGCGATGGAGCTGGATGCGCTCGTCCTCGCGG
>JAIVGT010000130.1 GCA_020201485.1 Halobacteriales archaeon | reverse complement strand
AGGTTATCCCCCACCTTAGGGCAGATTCTCCACGTGTTACTGAGCCGTGCGCCGAGGGCTTGACCCCTCTCGACTCGCATGGCTTAAGCGAACACTCATAGCGGTGCCCTCCGGCAGGATCAACCGGAATTGGCGGGATGTTGCGTTGCACCATCCACGAACCACGCTATGTCTCTCCCACGTCAGATCCGAGAGGTCACGTCAGGGGCTCCACGCAGCCCAAGGCTGCGGGGAGCTTGTCGGGTTTCTCGGAGCTCCATCGTGATGCGCGCGTCGGGTCCTGGGCGGACCGTCCACGGCGCTGCTGTGCCGCGCGCTGGATCGCGACCTTCCCAGCCGGCACGGGTGTGCCGCTCGGGCCGCAACGTTTTCGCACGGCGCCCCTTGCGGGGCGGTTGCAGCCCCCGAATGCCGACCTTGTATTTGTAGGTTCGGCGGCCGGGCCCGGACGAGCCGGACCGGTTCGAGGACCGCGGCCTCGCCGGCGTCTTCCGCCGGGTCGCAGGCGATGCTCACCCCCGGAGGGGCGGCTTCCCCCCAAATGCGGGCATCCTATTTCAAGGTTCCTCGGGGCGTTGTGCTCGACGCGCCGGCCGTCGGACACGCGCCCGCTTGCCGCGGGAAGACTTTGCGTCCCACCCGCGCCGGAGCGCCTGCCGAGGCTGCCTGCCCGCCTGCGCCGCGATGCTCCGACACCACGGCACGATGGTCGGCGCAAGCTCCCGGGACCGTGCGCAGTCCGCGCCCGACCCGGTTGTCGCGAGCTCGGCGCGGCACGCATTGCGCCGTCGATCGCGCCGGTCCTGCGCCGGGCTGCGCGCAGCACGCATCGGCGCGCACGCCCTGCGGCCGACCTCGCGCCGGCTCCCGCTCCGTGTACCACAAGCCTCAGGAACGCTCGGCGCGAGCAAGCGCCGGGTGGCTGAACGATGGCTGCGACGCTGACGCGCCCGCTGGCCGTGCTCGCCGTGCTCGCGGTGGTCGCCGCGCCCGCGGCGCAAGCGCAGGACGCGGGATGCCAGGAAGCCGAGACGAACATGCAGTGCAACGAGCTGGGCTCCATCGCCATGGCGGCGCAGGGGACCATCAACGGCGCCCCGCTCGACATCACGACGCGCATCGTCCTCGAGCGCAACTACCAGGACCAGAACGCCCGCAGCTTCCTGTTCAGCGTGCGGAACGTGAGCAGCGACGGGCCCAGCATCGCCACGCTCGAGGTCACGCGCTTCACCACGCCGACCGGCGACATCGCCGTGTCGCGCACGGAGCATCCCACGGCGACGGAGATCGACATGTGGGTGGACGTGCTCGACGTGCCCGTCGGGCAACCCATCGAGCTGACGACGCACGCCGGCGCGTCCGACAAGGGAGCGTACCGGCTCGAGGTGCTCGTCCAGCCCTTCGACAAGGACTACCACACGTTCAAGGACAGCCTCGGCAGCGACGCGAGCCTGTTCTCGTTCACGCTCCTTATCGTGAGCAAGGCGAGCGGGGCAGCGACGGGCAGCAGCCCGTTCGGCGGCAAGGTGGGCAACGCCCTGCACGTCCCCGGCGTGGAGGCTGTGCCTGCGCTGGCCGCGCTGCTGCTCGTTGGTTTCGCTCTGCGCCGCGAGAAACGCGGCGGATGAGCGCGAGGAGACGACGCTACGGATGTTCCTCAGCCCTTATCTGCGCCCGACCAGCGAGGCGAGCGGGGAACGAACGCTGATGCCGATCCCAAGGGGGAACCCACGGTGAACTACGGAGCCGAGCAACCACTGAGCGAAGCCGGGCTGCGCATCTGCCGCGTTGTCAGCGAGCAGCCCGGCATCCACTTCCGCGGCTTGGCGCGCGCGGCCACGCTGCCCGCCGGACAGCTGCGGCACCACCTCGACCGCCTGGTCCGCCGCGGCATCCTCGTCGAGCTCGAGGACGGCGGCTACAAGCGGTTCTTCCTCGCCGGGAAGCACGATCCCCGGCTCCGCCCGGCGCTCGCGCTCTTCGCGCGGCGCGTCCCGCGGCGCATCGGCTCCCTGCTCCTGCTCCGTCCCATGACGCGCACCGAGCTGCGCCGGCATCTCGGGTGCGGCGACAGCACGCTGGGCTTCCACCTGGCGCGCATGGTGCAGGCGGCCGTGGTCACGAAGCAGCGCGACCGGTCGGGCTGCCGCTACGCGCTCGCCGAGCCGGAGCTGGCGCGGCAAGCGTTGGCGATGCGCGCGCAGGTCGCGTCGCAGGAGGAGCGTGCGCAGCAGCAGCGCGAGGCGCAGCCGGGCTGGCAGCTCGGGCCGCGGCCGGGCCTGCTCCCGCCGCGCACGCCTGCTCCCGGGCCGGAGCCCATCCTGCCCGCGAACCCCCCGCTGGGCGGCGCGACCACGCTCCCGCCGGCGACACCGGGCCTGTACGGCGGCGACACGGTCACCGCCGAGCCCATCGCGCCCGCGCAGCCGCTCGAGCCGGAGGAGATGCTCCAGGAGGAGCAGCCCGAGCCTCCGAAGCCCGCGGAGCGGCGCGAGGTCGTGGTCCCGCCGGAGCCTTGAAGGCGCCGCGCTCCCTCGTCGCCGCGTGACCTGGGATGCGCGCTACGCGGCCGGGCCGCTCTACCACGGGCCCGCGCCGCCTCCGCCGTTTCCCTTGCCCCCCGGCGCGCTCGCGCTCGACCTCGGCTGCGGCGCCGGCAAGTCCTTGGCCGCGCTCCGCGCCGCGTTCCCTGCCGCGCGCGTGCTCGGCCTCGACGCTTCGCGCCCCGGGCTGCTGCGCGCCGTCGGCCCGGTCGTGCAGGCCGATGCCGGCGCGCTCCCGGTGCGCGATGCCGCCTGCGGAGCGGTGCGCATCCACCACCTCCTCGGCCATCTCGATGCCGCGACGCGCGCCGCATGCGCGCGCGAGGTGGAGCGGGTGCTGCAACCAGGCGCGTGGCTCGAGGTGCGCGAGTTTGCCGTCGGCGACCTGCGGATGCGCGCGCGGGACGACGTGCGCGGCGGCGTGCGCTTGCACCACTTCGAGGTGCAGGAGGTGCGCGCGTTGTTCCCGCGCTGCTCCGGCTTGGCATGCGTGGAGGAACGTCGCGTGCGGTTCAGCGATGCGCCGAGGCGCGTCGCGACGCTGCGCGTGCGAAAGGAACATGTTGATAAGGTAGGAAGTTCGTCATTGACGTGAGCTTGGGCTGGTGGCCCGCTATGGTGAAGCGCAAGGCGACGAAGAAGAAGGCAACGAAGAAGAAGACGACGCGCTCGAAGAAGAAGCGGTAACGCGCGTCGCGAAACCCTCTCTTTTTTGCATCGTCCGCTGCCACGCTGCGCGCTGGCGGTCACGTCCAGTAGCGCTTGCTCCACGGGATGTACACGGTGGCCTCGTCGCACACCATCGTGTCCGGGCTGCCGTTCGGGCCGATCCAGTAGCCGGCGATGGTGATGTCGAAGCCGAGGTGGGGCGTGAGCACGACGCTGCAGCTCGCCTTGCGCGGGTAGTCGCGCCACGTCCAGCCCGGGGTGCGCGCCTTCGCGAACTCGCGCCGGCGCATGCCGAGGACGAGCTCCAGCCATCGCTTCGGGGCGGTGCCGTTCATGCGGCGCAGGTTCTCGCGCGCGTAGTCGACGTCGGCCTGGCTCAGGCCGTTCTCGTTGTTCGTGTGCGAGTGGTACTCGCCGACGACGCGGAACCCGAGGCTGCTCGGCGCGGCGCGCGCGCGGAAGAGGGCACGGTGGTTCGCCGGCTCGACCCAGGTCACGTTGCGGGCCGCGGTCTGGAAGGGTGTGGCCGCCTCGAGCGCGACGACGCGCCGGCGCTTGCCGCGGATGGTGCGCACCCGCTCCGCGCCCACGTGCAGCCCGGTGGTCTCGCGGTTGTACAC
>JAIVGT010000316.1 GCA_020201485.1 Halobacteriales archaeon | reverse complement strand
CCGTACACGTAGAACGTTCGCGCCCTCGTGCTCTTGTCCACGCCGAACAGGTCGTACGCCGTCGTCACCCACTTGTTGAAGTAATGCTGGATGATGCTCGTCGGGACATTCCCCGCCTGCACGACGCGCTTCAGCCCGGTGTGCCCGGTGCCGAGGTGGAAGCTCTCCTCCTTCAGCATCGGGCCCATGCTGCGCGCGAGGGGCGCGAACGCGCTCCGGCTCAGCATCTTGAGCTGGTACTTCCCGTCGCGGTCCACGAACTGCGTGAACACGAAGAAGTCGAGCCAGTGGTCCGTGGGGACGTTGAACGAGCCGAGGAGGCGCTCGTTGTCCCAGCTCCGCCGCTCCAACTGCTTCTGCGCCTCGATGGCCCCCGTCTTGCCGAAGAACTTCACCATGAGGTAGCACATCTGCCAGCCGTGCCGCTGCTCCTCGCTCATGACGCGGAGCAAGCTCTTCATGTCGTAGTCGGTGGGCGCGGTCTTGACCAAGGCCCGCTGCTGCTCGACGCTGGCGAACTCGGTGTCGCCCTGGTACACGATGAGGTTGAGGAGCGCGTCCCGGACCGACTGGTTCGGGATCTGCATGTAGGTCTCCCACTTCGGCTGCCCGGCGTAGTCGCCGAACTCGATGTCCGGCCGGTCGAGCTCGCCGAACTTGTGCTCGAACTTGAAGTCGCCCAGGAGCTCGACGGGGAAGCCGATGTCCTTCTGCCAGTCGTGGAAGAGGTCCACCCACTCGCTGAAATCCTTGATGGTCGCGGCCTTGGCCATGGGCTTCGCGGGGTCATGGGCGCTGCTGGGATAAGGAGGTTTCCCGCCCCGTGGGCGCGCTCCCGCGGGGCGTGCCTCACGTCCAGCGGCCGTTCACCTGGAGCCCGACGAGCGCCAAGGTCCAGCCTTGGTAGTGCCCCTGGTAGCCGTGGACGAACACGGTCGGGGTCTGCTCCCATTGGAAGATGCCGCCGGTGACGGAGAGCGCCGCCCCGCCGTCGAGGCTGGCGACGGTGCGCACGAACATCTCCGGGATGGGATCGTTGTCGAAGCCCTGCTGGCTGATGGCGGCCTGGAAGGTGGTGTCCACGAGCGTGCCCGCCACCGCGTCGCGCAGCGCGACGTGCGCGAAGCCGTTGAGGTTCTCCCCGCCGTTCAGCGGCGTGTACTCGACTGTGGCCAGCAGGACCTGCGCGCCTTGGACCGCCACCCCCTCCGCCTTGAAGTACGACTGGTGGAACGCGGCCGCGGGCGGCGCGGCGACCGGAAGGAGCAGGGCGAGCGCGGCGAGGCTGAGGAGGAGGCGCATCGGGAGCACCGGGCGCGCACCCGCCCGGGCCCTCTTGAGCCTTGCCTGCGCCGTCACTTCCCCTTGAACTTCGGCGTGCGCTTCTCGTTGTAGGCGACGATGCCTTCCTTCGCGTCCTCGCTCTGGAAGAGCTGCTGCTGCAGCTCCCGCTCCAGGGTGAGCGCGTCCTGCAGGGGCATCTCCGCGCCGCTCTGCACGGCGCGCTTGATGAGGCCGACGCTCTTGCTCGCCTTGTTCGGGGGCGTGAACTGGCGGGCGTACTCCATGGCCTGCGCCTTGAACGCCTCGCTGCTGCCCGCCCACACGTCGTTCAGCAGGCCCAGCTCCAAGGCCTCCTCGAAGGTGTGGTTGGCCCCGCTGATCATCCACTCCATGCTGCGCGCCTTGCCCAGGACGCGCACCAGGCGCTGCGTCCCGCCCGTGCCCGGCAGCACGCCGAGGTTGACCTCGGGCAGGCCGATCTTCCCGCCGTCCTTGCGCGCGAAGCGCAGGTCGCACGCCATGGCGATCTCCAGCCCTCCGCCCACGCAGTGGCCGTTGATGGCGGCGATGGTGAGCTTGGGCGTCTGCTCCAGGCGGAGCAGCGTCTCGTTCGCGTGGAGGCAGAAGAAATACTTGTACTGCGGCGTGACCTCCTGCAGGTACTTGATGTCCGCCCCGGCGCTGAAGAACTTCTCGCCGCTGCCGGTCAGGACGATGACGTGCACGTCGTTGTCGAAGCGCGCCTCGAGGACCGCCGCGTCCATCTGCTCGAAGAACGTGCGGCTGTAGGTGTTGGCCGGCGGGTTCGCCAGCTCGATGACCGCCACGCCGTCCTTCACGGAGTAGTTGATGAGGTGCTTGCCGGCGTAGGGGTCCTTCGGGGCGGGCATGGTCTCTGCGCTCGCCAACGGGCCGGGCCCATATGAAGCTTGGCGCGCGGTTCAAACGGGCGCTGCGTGGCGGCGCGTGGCACGCCGCGTCCACCACAGCACGGGCAGGCCGCTGAGCATGAGCGCGAAGGAGAGCAGAGCCTGCTCGCGTTGCTGCGCGACGCTCAGGCCGAGCACGCCGAGCGCGCCGGCGAGGAACACCGCGGGCACGAGCGGGTAGAGCGGGACGCGGTACGGACGATGCACGTGCGGGAGCTTGCGCCGGAGCACGACGACGGCGAGCGCGACGGCGGCGAGAACGGCCCAGATGGCGACGATGCCGAGCGTGGCCGCGGTCTGGAACGTGCCGCTCAGGATGAGCGCGGCGGTGAGCAGGAACTCCGCGAGGAGCGCGACGTCGGGCGCGCCGGCCCGGTTGAGGTGCCCGAGGGCTCGGGGCAGCTCACCCTGCCGCGCCATGGCGAGCGGGATGCGCGCGCCGGTGAGCGTGCCGCCGTTCGCGTTGCCGTACGTGCTGACGAGGATGCTGCCGGCGATGAACGCCCCGCCGAAGGCGAAGGCGCGCTGCATCGTGTCCGTCGCGACGAGCGGGCTCGCCGCCATGCCCGCCGGGCCGAGCACGCGCAGGTAGGCGAGGTTCGCCCCGAGGTAGAGGACCATGACGCCGAGCGTGCCCAAGGCGAGCGCGCGCGGCAGGTCGCGGCCCGGGTTGCGCATCTCCTCGCCGACGAAGGTGGCGTTGATCCAGGCGTTGTAGGCGAAGAGGACGAGGACGAGGGCCGCGCTCAGGTTGCCCTCGCCGACGAAGCTTGGCTGCGGTCCTGCGGCAGGCGCCAGGAGGAGCGCGGCGAGGACGAGCACGGCGAGCGCCCCAGCCTTGAGCAACGTGAGCACGTTCTGCACGCGCGCGCCTTGGCGCACGCCGAGGGCGTTGACGTAGGCCAGGCTTCCCGCGGCCCACACCGCGAGGAGCTGCTTGCCGAGGGGGGTGAGGGGCGCGAAGTAGCCCACGTACTCGGCGAACACGAGGAGCACGGCAGCGCCGATGGCGGCCTTGCCGAGCACGAAGTAGCTCCAGCCTGCGATGAAGCCCGGCACGCGGCCGAAGGCCTCGCGCACGAACACGTACGGCCCGCCCGCGCGCGGGAACATCGTGGCGAGCTCGGCGACGGTGAGCGCGCCGGCGAGGCTGACGAGCCCGCCGGCCAGCCAGATGAGCATGACCGCGCCCGCGTCGGGGAACTCCGCGGCGACCCGGCTCGGCACGAAGAAGATGCCGCTGCCGATGATGCCGCCGATGGTGATCATGGCCGCGTCGAGCATGCCCAGCTCGCGGCGCAGGCCCGGAGGCACGCCGTCGCATGGCACCTCCACGCCTTAGCCGTAGAGGTCCTTCGACGCGTCCGCCTCGTCCGCCTCGCCCCGCGCGAGCTGGTCCGCGCGCGCGTGCTGGTCGTGCTCGTGCGCGTCCTGCGCCGGGAAGGGCGGCACGCGCCGCGCACGCAGCCACGCGCCCGCAGCGAAGAGCAGGGTGAGCGCACCGAGGAGCGCCTCGAGGACGGGCGCGCCCGTCGCGCCGCCCTGGAACAGCCCCCTCCCGCCGAGCTGCCACGGCCCGTACACGAGCGGGATGGTGGCAAGCACGAGCACGGCGATGCTGAGC
>JAIVGT010000129.1 GCA_020201485.1 Halobacteriales archaeon | reverse complement strand
GTCGTGCTGCCCGTCCAGCTCTACGTGCGCCTGCGCGGCATGAAGGTGCTCACGGGGCAGACCATCGCCGGCATGGTGTGCGCGGCCCTCGATGCCCACTTCCAGAAGCCGCAGGTGCGCGCCCTCGAGCCCCAGCTCGCGCGGATGCTTCCGCCGGAAGCCTTGGCCGTGGCCGGGCCCTGACTCATTCCTTCGGCAGCGCCAGGTCCTTCGTGTAGCCCTTCCAGTCGAAGTCGGGCTTCACCATGTCGGAGAGCTTCTCCTTGACGTTCATCTTCGCCGCGATGAGCTTCTTGATGTGGCCTTGGAGCACGAACGCCTTGCCCATGAGCGCCGCTCCGACCAGCCGGTCGCCCTTGCCCACGAGGCGCAGGTAGCTGTTCTCGGCGATGACGCCCTCGTGGTCCCACTCGCCCACGACGCTGCCCACGCTGCCGACCATGAAGTCGAAGTGGTCGATGCTGTACACGTCGACGTGCTTGAACTCGGTCTTCTGCCCGGCCATGTTCAGCCCGGCGACCTCGCCCTGCTTCTTCGCGCTGCTCCAGGAGCCGTTCATGTTCACGCGCTCCAGGACGACGTCGTAGTACTGTGTGATGTCGCCGGCGGCCCACACGCCGGGCACGCTCGTCTCCAGGTAGCTGTCGGTGAGGATGCCCTCGCCCTTCTTGATGCGCGTGCCCTGCAGCATCTTCAGGTGGAAGTTCAGGCCGATGGCCACGCCGGCGCAGTCCAGGGGGAAGCGCGTGCCCTTCTCCGTGACCAGCTCCTTCGCCACGCCGGTCTGCGGGTCGACGGTGAACTCCTTGGGCGTCTCGAAGAACACGCATTCCACGCCCAGCTTGGCCAGGGCCGCTTCGACGATGGCGCTGCCCTGCTTGCTGATGCCTTCCCTCCACCAGCGGTCGCCGCGCATGACGTACTTCGTCTCCACGCCGTGCTTGCCGAACACCGCCGCGAAGTCGATGCCGAGCAGGCCAGCGCCGATGGCGACGGCCTGGTCCGCCTCCTCCGCCGCCTTCTTCAGGTGGCGCGCGTCCACGAAGGTCCAGAACTTGTGGATGTTCTCCGCGTCCCCGCCCGGGATGGCGATGCGGCGCGGGCTGCCGCCGGCCGCGACGAGGAGCTTGTCGTAGGGAAACTGCTCGCGGCTCTCCGTGACCACGACCTTGTTCTGGTCGTCGATGTTGCGCACGGGCGTGAACAGCTTCAGCGTGATGCCGTTCTTGTCGTAGAACTGCAGGTCGTGGATCTTCACCTTGTCGTCGGGCTTCTCCCCCTTGGCGAAGTCTTTGATGGCGACGCGGTTGTAGAGGGGCTCGCCCTCGTCCGTGAGGATGGTGATGTCGGGCTCCTGCGTCACCTTGCGGATGGCGACGGCGGCCGTCGCGCCGGCGATGCCGTCGCCGATGATGACGATCTTTTCCCGCGGCGTGTCCGCCATCGCCGGGCGATGCCAGGGGCTGTATATAGGATTGATGGCCGGGCCTGCGGGGCGGAATGGTCGCGCCCAGCAAGCGAAGGCCCATGAGGCCATCCTGCGCTCCCGCAACGTGCCCTCGCTCACCGAGCCGGCGCGCATCGGCTCCGTCGAGGTGCGCAACCGGTTGTACCGCGCGCCGTTGCTCGAGGTCGCAGCGAACAAGCCGGACGCGGCGCGCATCCTGGAGCGCGAGCTCGTGCCGAGCGCGGCGAGCGGCATGGGCCTGGTGTTCCAGGGCGCGAGCCTCGTCACGCCCGAGGGCGGGAGGACCGCGCCCGGCCTGAGCCGCGTGCACGACCGGGGCTTCGTGCTCTCCCTGAAGCCCGCGGTCGAGGCCGTGCAGCGTCACGGCGCGAAGCTTTTCCTCCAGCTCGGCCACGGCGCGCTGCAGTGCATGGAGACGTGGCATGCGCAGTACCGCGCCGAGCATCCGGGCCTCGTGACGTGGGCGGTGAGCGAGCCGCCGGCCTGGTTCCGCGCCTTGCTGCGCGCGCGCTTCCTGCGCATCGAGCACCTGCGCGTGTTCGGCGAGGAGGACCTCGTGCAGCTCGCGCGGGCGTTCGGCCGTGCGGCTGGGCATGCGGCGGAAGCGGGCTACGACGGCCTGCACCTGGCGGGCGCGAACGCCAGCATCTTCCAGCAGCTCTGGAGCCCGGTGTTCAACCGGCGCACGGACGGCTTCGGCGGCCGGAGCGTGGAGGAGCGCGGCCGGTTCCTCCGGCTCGTCGTGCAGGAGATGCGCCGCGCCGCGCCGCGCCTGCCCGTCTGCGCCAAGGTGCCGGCGGAGACCGAGGCCCCGTGGTTCGTGCGCAACGCGCTCAGCGTGCAGGACGGCGTGCGCATCGCGCGCATCATGGAGGATGCTGGCGTGGACGCGGTCGCGCCGGTGCGCATCGGCGTGCTGCGCGACCAGAGCGTGGCGCGCGGCAGCTTCCCGAAGCGCGCCTGGGACGACCTGCGCTTCCAATCCGGCTACGCGCGCGCCTTCGGCTCGCAGCGCAAGGCGCGCCTCGTGCGTCTCGCCAACGCGTACGCCGCGCGGCGCATCCCGTTCCAGCCGGCGTGGAACGCGTCCTTCTGCAAGGCGGTGAAGCGCGAGGTGGGCGTCCCGGTGCTGTGCGAGGGAGGAGTGCGCTCGCGCGCGCAGATGGACGCGCTGCTGCGCGACGGGGCGTGCGACCTGGCCGGCATGGCGCGGCCGCTGTACGCGGAGCCGTGGCTGGCGCGGCGCATCCTGCGCTCCGATGCCGAGGCGCTGTGCCAGGCCTGCAACAACTGCACCATCCCGCAGGTGAACGGCCTGCCCGGCGTGTGCCGCACGCCCGACGTCCTCGCCGCGCGCGGCGCGCTGGAGCAGCAGGGCGCGTACGAGCCGTGAGCGGGCCTTCGCCGCAACCTCGCAGCGCGCCGCTGGTCTCGGGAGCAGCTTCATCACACCCTCGGCGCGTGCCAGGCCCATGCCCCGGGCCCCGTTCCTCGCCGCGCTCGCGCTCCTCCTGGCCTTGCCCCTCGTGCCGGCCCACGCCGTGCAGCCGGAGGCGAACAGCTTCCTCCAGCCCGGCACCGAGGTCGACACGCCCGCCGGGCAATGCTCGCTGAACTTCGTGTGGGTCGGCGGCGGCGCGACCTACATCTGCACCGCCGGCCACTGCATCAGCGTCGGCCAGCGCGCGAGCACGCCCGGCATCGGCGCCTGGGGCACGGGCGTGATGGACCTGAGCACGCCGGACTTCGCCCTCATCAAGGTGGACGCGGCGAAGGTCGGCCTGGTGCGCTACGACGTGCAGCACTGGGGCGGCCCGACCGGCGTCGCCACGCCGAGCAACACCGGGGCCGGCGCGCTCCTCGCCGAGTACGGCTACGGCATCGTGTTCAGCCTGGCCGAGCCGACGCGCGCCAAGCAGGGCGTGCTCCTGAGCCTGGACGACGACAGCTTCGTCGCCGACACCGAGGCCGTGAACGGCGACAGCGGCGGCCCGTTCATCGCCAAGGACACGGGCCGAGCCGTGGGCGTGGTGTCGGAGTTCAACCTGCCCCTGAGCACCGACATCGGCCCCACCGTCGCCAGCATCAACGCCGCCCTCGCCGCCCACGGCTACGCCGTGACCCTGCAGACCGCACCCAGGAGCGGCGCCCTCGTCTGAGCCGCCCGCGGGTCGTGGCGGAAGAGCTATCGCCCCGTCCTGGGTTTCCCGGCGATGCGCGGCACAGCGTGGCTCATCGGGCCCTTGCTCCTCGGACTGGCCGGCGCGGCGGTCGCCTCCGACGACCCGTGCGACGTGTTCGGCGTGGGCCCGGAGCACTTCGACGTCGGCCCGGATGGCGACGCCGGGGACATCACCATCGCCGGGCCGGCCGGTTGCACGTATGG
>JAIVGT010000128.1 GCA_020201485.1 Halobacteriales archaeon | reverse complement strand
CTCTCCCAGCGCGGGGAAGTAGGGCTCCCCCTTCTAAGGCTTTGTGGTGAACCAGGTCGTCGCCGGCGGGACCAGGGAAGGCGCTTGAAAAGGGCCGCGCGGGAAAAGGTTTCCCGCGACCGGCTTGGCGGCAGCCGCGGACCGTTCCGGCCTCGCGGCCCGCGGGCAGCCGCCCGGCCTCCGCGCTCACGCGACGAAGTCGATGCCCTGGAAGCTCGGGCTCGCGCCCCCGGCCCCGGCATACACGCCGACGGGGAAGTCCGGCGCGTCCGGGTGCTTGTCGAGGAAATCGCGGTTCAGGTACAGCGCCGTGGCCCGGCAGTACGGGCACTTGTACTTATGCGGGCCGAGCACCGGCCGCGGGAATCCCCCGGGGTTGATGCCCGAGTCGAAGGTCTTGGCGCAGGTCTTGCAGCGGAGTTGCAATGCAGGCACGATGCTCCCCCTCGGCCTTTCGGCCGCGCCGAAACCCCCTTGAATGTTTTTATTCGTGCCGAAAGCTAAAATCGAGCGCGCCTGCCGCAGCAGGTCGGCGTTCTCGCGGTCGGTGTCGAGCTGGCGCAGGCCCTCCTCCTCGCCCCGCTTGAACTCGGCCTTCGCCCGGCCCATGTTGCGCGCCATCTCCGGGACCTTCGTCGCGCCGAAGAGCACGACGACGATGATGAGGATGATGAGCACCTCGGGCAGGCCGATGCCCTCGAGCAGCGCCAGCGCGTGGAGCATGGTGAGCGCAGCAGGGGCCCGGCAAAAATACCTTGCGCAGGTCAGGGCGGCGGCGGGGCCCAGGTCACCGGCGCGAACCGCGCGAGCAGCCACGCCACCAGGGGGCAGAGCCCGGCGAGGAGGCTGGCCTGGGCCAGGGTCACCGCGGGCGACGGCGCGACGGCGCCGGGCAGGACGGGCCCGAGGACGTTCAGCAAGGCGAGGGCGACGAGGGCCGCCGCGCTCGCGCCCAGGGCGTGCGCCGCCGCCTCGCGCGCCCCCTGCGACAGCATGGCCGCGAGCACGCCCCCGAGCAGCGCCCCCGCCATGGCGCCGAGCAGCGGAAGGTCGCCCAGGGCCAGCTCGCTGATGAGCAACGCGAGGAACGCCGCGACGGCGGCATGGGGCCGCATCGTCACTCCCCGATGCGCATCCAGCCCTGCCGCTTCACCCACCAGAACGCCAGCGCCGTGCTGAACACCGTGCTGGCCACGATGAGGGCGACGTACCAGCCCGCGTCGCGCGCCGTCATGGCGAGCGACGGGTTGCTGAGCACGGTGGCGAGCGTGTTCGGCACGAGGACCGCCGTGCCGAGGATGGTGAGCCAGGTCACGGCCAGGGCCAGGCGGTTGTTCGCCAGCTGCAGCTCGTTGTTGTAGATGCTCTGCACGACCTCCAGGCCGCTCGCCAGCACCTCGCTCATGTGCTCGCTGAGCTGGATGTGGCGCGTGACGTCGCCGCTCAGGATGCCGACGCGCGCCAGGAGCGTCTCGTCGTCGCTGATGACCTCGGCATCGCCGTAGCGCAGCGTCTGGATGACGTCGAGGCTGGCCCAGAGCGTGTTGAGGTAGGTGATGAGGGCGTGCTTCATCTCGTAGATGCGCTGCCCGAGGGCGGCGCGGTCGCCCGTGCTCGGCCTCGCCATGTGCTTGCCCAGCTCGTCCCCCACGTCCTCGATGCTGCGCAGGCCGTCGAAGTTGCGCTCGTTGTTCTCGTTGATGATGCGCGTGAGCACGATGGTGAGCTTGTCGTTCCACGGCGCGTCGGCCGGGATCTTGCGCATGAACGTATCCGCGTAGCGCGCGAACTTCTGGATGCGCGTGACCTTGCCCGCCTCGTGGATGGTCAGGACCAGGCCGCGGCGCACGAGCACGATGAGGGGCAGGACCTCGACCTGCAGGTTGCTGACCTTGACCACCGGCAGCTTCAGGCCCAGCTCCGTCTCCAGGTCCTCGTACGCCCCCTCCGGCTGCTTCAGGAGCATGCCGACGAGGCTGCCGCTGAACCCGAGGAGGGTGGCGATGATCTCGCCGTCCTTGGCCAGGTCGTCCACGGCGAAGTTGACCCAGGCGATGCTCGCCTGGTCCAGGGTCTCGATGAACAGCCCGGGCTTGTTCCCAGTGAGCCGGCACGGCTTGCCGGCGTGCGTGATGGCCACGCACACTCCGCGCACCTCCTCGGGCGCGGCCGGGACCTCGGCGGCGACGGCGGGCACGGCCGCATGCGGGCGCAGCGGTTCCTCGGTCGCCATCAGCGGGCCATGTGGTCCGCGATATTTGTAGGTTGACGGAGCGCGCGCGGTGCCGCGGCCTCACGCGTCCTCGTCGTGCTGCGCCAAGTCGTGCATGCGCTCCACGCCGCGCACCTCCTCCACGACCTGCACCACCTCGCCCGGCACGCACTCCTGCCAGCCCTTCCCGCCCTGCATCAGGCCGCGGATGCGCGTGCCGCTGAACCGGTCGCGCTCGAAGAACGGCGCGCCGCGCACCTCGTACCCCGCCTCCTGGAACAGCCGGCGGGGCAGGGCATTGTTGCTGAAGAACAGCTGGAAGGGCGGGACGAGGCTGGCGACGTGGCTCACCCAGAGCGCGTTGCGGCCGACGTCGGGCAGCGGGATGATGAAGTAGTCCTCCAGCCCGGCCGCGTCCAGGCTGCGCTCGATCATCAGGTGCCGCTCGCCGGCCGTGAACGGGTTGTCCAGGGTGTGGCTCTCCTGGGCGCTGCCGATGCCGACGAGGAGCTCGAAGTCCTGGGCGATGGTCTGGCACACCTGCAGGTGCCCGAGGTGGAAGGGCTGGAAGCGGCCGATGTAGAGCGCGCGGCGGGGGCGCACGAGGCGAAAGCGCGCGGCCCCCGCTTCACGCTGCCGGTCTCACCGGGTGCCGGGGGTGCCCTGGCCGCCGACGTTGCCGCCGTGCTCGCTGCGGTTGTGCCGGTCCAGCTCGCCCTGCGAGTTGAAGCGCGTGCCCTCGCCGCACTCCCCGCAGTTGAAGTCCTTGCCCTGCTGCTGGCCCGTCTGCGAGCCGCCGGTCTGCGAGCCCATCTGGCCTTGCCCGCCGGTGCGCCCGGTCATGCCCGTCTGGCCCATGCCACCGGTCGTGCCCGGCTGCTGCCCGCCCTGCTGCGAGCCGCCGAACTGCTGGCCCTGCTGGCCTTGCGAGCCGCTGGTCCGCTCGCCGCCCTCCTCCCGGCCGACGTTCTTCTCGCCCTTCTCCCCGACGTTGCGCTCGTTGAGCTGGCCCTCCTTGCGTTGCTGCTCGGCCATGCGCCGCACTTCCCCGGCACGCACTTGGCTGTGCGGGCACGATGGGCGGGCACAAGCGGCGCGCACAAGCCTGGCGGCGCGCACGCTGATGCCAGGAAGGAACGAAAAGGAAGGACCGGCGCGATCGCGCCGCTCACGCGCCGCCGACGCTCGGGCCGGCCTTGTCGCCGCCGGGGAGGAGCGTGCTCGGCCGGGCGCGCACGATGGCGAGCGCCAGCTTCTCCAGGAGGCTCTTCTTCTTCGGCCCGCCGATGAGCACGTGCTCCAGGACCTCATCGATGGTCTCCACGGGCACGATCTCCACCAGGTCGCGGAAGCGCTCCTCGATGAGCACGTCCATCATGTTGCTCTTCGGGATGATGACCTTGCGGATGCCCATCTGGACCGCGGCCTCGATCTTCGGCGTGACGCCGCCCACAGGCAGCACGTCGCCGCGCACGCTGAGCGAGCCGGTCATGGCGACGCCCTGATCCACCTCGACGTCCTCGAGGGCGCTGATGACGGCGGTCGCCACGCTGATGCTGGCGCTGTCGCCCTCCACGCCTTCGTAGGTGCCGACGAACTGCACGTGCACGTCGTGGTTCGAGATGTCGGTGCCGGTGAGCTTCTTCACCACGGCGCTGACGTTCTGCACCGCCTCCTGGGCGATCTCGCCGAGCTTGCCCGTGGCGATGACCTTGCCCTCGTTGCGGCTGTGGGCGGGCGTGACCTCGGCCACGATGGGCATCATGATGCCGCTCGGCTCGCCCACGTCGCCGGCGCCGATGACGGCCAGGCCGTTGACCTGGCCGACGATGCCGCCGCTCGTGCGGAACGTGCGGTAGTCCTTGCGGCGCTCGATGTACTGGTCCGCGACCTGCTGCTCCAGGGAGCGGGCGATGGTCTTGGCCTTCAGCACGTGCGCCTGGTTGACGATGGGGGCCTTCTCGGCGATGGCGATGTCGCCCGCCGTGCGGACGAGGCCGCCGAGCTCGCGCAGGCGGAGGGTGAGCTTGCCGCGCCGACCGGCGCGGCGCTGCGCCTCGCGCAGCACCTCGGCGAGCGCGCCGCGCTCGAAGTGCGCGATCTTCCCGTCGCGCTTGACCTCCTGGGCAACGAACCGCACGATCTTGTGCCGGTTCTCCTG
>JAIVGT010000127.1 GCA_020201485.1 Halobacteriales archaeon | reverse complement strand
TTACTGGGCCGTGTGCCGCAGCGACGAGGTCGTCATCTACGGCGTGCAGCACACCATCGACCCCCTGTTCGACCCGCTCGTGGGCGATTGCCAGGGCTGACGCTGGGCCTTGAAAGGATGAAAAGGGGAGAGCCGCGCCTCAGGCTCCGAGCTCGCCGTTGCCGATGAGGAGCACGTCGCCGTTCCCGCGGAACATGTCGGCGCTGAGCGTGCCGAAGGCCGAGGTCCAGACCATGGACACCGCGGAGCCCGCGCCGTGCGCGCTCCCGACGGGGTGTCCGAGGAGGTAGCCGCCGGCCACGCCGGTGGCGACGTCGTGGTTCGGGGCCATGACCTGGGCCACGCCGACCTGCCTGACGATGGTCGCGTCCGAGGGCAGCAGCCGGCTGTCGATGGTCACGTCCTGCCAGATGAGCGCGTCGCCGAACGGCGCGCCGAGACCGGGGCACACGGGGCCGTTGGGCGAGACCTGGCCCGTCCCGGTGCGCTGCTGGAACGCCGCGCCCACGGGCGGGCTTCCGGCGTAATACACGTAGGTCGTCGCGGCATCGCAGAACGGCCACACCATCGCGCCCAGCGTCGGGATGGATGTCGGGAGGTAGGGATACGTCGGGTTCGGCGAGTTGACCTGCACGCCCACGCCCACGCCGCCGCTCGTCGGATCGGCCGCCTCGACGTCCACGCCGGCCAGCAGCTCGTTCGAGAGGTAGTGCGTCGTGTCGAGGAAGTCCTGCGTGCTCATCGGCCGCGCGATGGCGCTCCCGTCGGGCTGCCAGATGTAGAGCGTCGCGCTGCCCTGCATCGAGCCGCCGGACAGCTCCATCATCTTCGCGGTCACGTCGTCCAGGAGGGTGTGTGAACCCGGAGCCGCGGGCACGGCGACGGGCACGGCGGTCAGCAGCAGCACAAGCACGGTTCCTCCAGCGATGAGCGCTCTCATGGTCCAGCCTCCCCGCGCAAGCGCGGGCGGCGTCGCACCGGGAGCCGGCCGGAAGAACGTTCCCTCCCTGCCCTGGACGCATCGTGGGCCGCGGCCAGGGCTTGCAGAGAAAGCCTCATTCCCGCTTCGCTGCCGCGACCACCGCCACGCCCCCCATCGCCATCCGCTCCACGCGCGGCTCGCCGAAGCCCGCCTCGCCCATCTCCACGGCGAACGTCTCCGGCTGCGGCACGAGCATCACGGTGCGCGCGAGGTAACGGTAGGCCTGCCGGTTGCTGCTGAGCAGGCCGAGCGCGGGCACGACGACGCGCACGTACGCGCCGTGCAGCGCGCGCTGCCAACCCTTCGCCGGGCGCACCAGCTCGAGATGCGCCGCGACCCCTCCGGGCCGCAGCACGCGCGCCTGCTCCGCGAAGCTCGCCTTGCGGTCGGGCAGGTTGCGCAGCACGAACGCGCTCGTCGCGCCGTCGAAGGTGCCGGCCTTGAAGGGCAGGCGCAGCGCATCGCCCTGGACCCACGCCAGGTGCGGGGCCTTCTCCCGCGCCAGGCGCAGCATCTCCGCGCTCGGGTCCAGCCCCACCGCCTGCTCGCCGTTCTGGGCCAGCGCGCACGTCACGTCCCCCGTGCCACAGCCGAGGTCGAGCACGCGCCCGCGCCCCGTCTCGCCCAGGCTGGCCACGAGCCGCGCGCGCCACTTCCGGTCCTGGCCCATGCTCATCAGCTTGTTCAGCAAATCGTAACGTGGCGCGACGCGGTCGAACAGCGCGGCGATGCGGCGCGTCTCGCTCATGGCGGCGCGCGCAAGGGCGTGCCGGGCATGAAGCCTTCTGACAGCACCAGCGGTGCGTTGAAATAGCGCGCCGCACGCTCCCCCTCCAGCATGGACCCCGCGCCCCTGCTCGCCCCTCCCGCGTCCCTCGCCGCCGCCGCGGAGGAGGCGGTGCGCCGCGCGCGCGCCGGGGGCAATCCGGTCCTGCTGGGCTGGTCGCAGCGGGCGCAGCTCGTGGAGCCGGTGGCGTTCCTCCTGGCGGGCGACGCGCCCCGCGCCGCGTTCCTCGCGCCGGGCGGGGACGAGGTCGTGGCGCGCGGGGAGGTGCTCACGCTCACCGCGCAGGGGGCGACACGCGTGGACGGCATCCGCGTGCAGGCGGAAGCGCTCGCAGCGCGCGCGGTCGTCGCGGGCGGAGGGCCCGCGCCGCGCTTCCTCGGCGGCTTCGCCTTCGACCCGGCGCACGAGCCCCGCGAGCCCTGGGAAGGCTTCCCGAGCGCCCGCTTCACGCTGCCCGCGGTCAGCCTCGTCCGGAGGCGCAACGAATCCTGGGTCACGACCAACGCGCTCCTCGCGGGACGCGAGCGGCCGGAGGACGTCGCCCGCCACCTCGCCCAGGTCGCGACGCGCGCCGCACAGCCCACGACCGGTCCACGCCTGCGCGCGGGGGTGCCGCTGCCCGCGTTCGGAGCCCGCGTCCTGGGGAAGGAGGCGTGGGACGCCGGAGTGGCATCGGCGTTGCGCAGCATCCGGTCCGGGGCCTTGCGCAAGGTCGTGCTCGCGCGGCGCGTGCCTGTGCCCCTGACCGCGCCGCTCCGCGGCCCCGACGCGCTGGCCCGCGTCCTGCCCGGCAACGAAGCCACGCACCGCTTCCTGTTCGAGGCCGGAGCGGACCAGGTGCTCGTCGGAGCGAGCCCGGAGCTCCTCGCCAGCCTCCACGGCGACGAGGCCGGGAGCGCAGCGCTCGCCGGCACGGCCGCGCGCGGCGCGACACCGGCCGAGGACGCACGCCTCGCCGAGGAGCTGGCAGCGAGCGCCAAGGAGCGGCGCGAGCACGACATCGTCGTGCAGCACGTGCGGAGCGCCCTGCGCGGGCTCGGCGAGGTGCGCGCCCCGAGTGAGCCCGAGGTCCTGCGCCTGCGCTCGGTCCAGCACCTGCTCACGCCCTTCGCGCTGCGGCCGGCGAGCCCGCTCCACGTCCTCGACCTCGTCGCGGCGTTGCACCCGACCCCGGCGGTGGCAGGCACGCCGACCGAGGCGGCGCTCACCTTCCTCCGCGCGCACGAAAGCTTCGCGCGCGGCTGGTACGCCGGGCCGGTGGGCTGGTTCGACCTGCAAGGCGACGGCTGCTTCGCCGTCGCGCTGCGCTGCGCCCACCTCCGGGAGCAGGAGGCCTGGCTGTACGCCGGAGCCGGCATCGTCGAGGGCGCCGACGCGGACCTGGAATGGGAGGAGACCGTGCTCAAGCTGCAGCCGATGCTGGAGGTGCTGGCATCGCGCTGAGCCCGAGCGTGCGCGCGGCCCACGCCCTCGCGGAGGAGCTGAGCCTGGCCGGCGTGCAGCACGCCGTCGTGTGCCCGGGCAACCGCAGCGGGCCGCTCGCCTTCGGCCTGGCCGCGCAGCCGATGACGCTGTGGGGGCATATCGACGAGCGCAGCGCGGGCTATTTCGCGCTCGGCTTGGCGCGCGCGGCGCGCAGCCCGGTCGCGGTGGTGTGCACGTCGGGGACGGCCGCCGCGAACCTGCTCCCGGCCGCGGTCGAGGCATGGCACGCCCGGGTCCCGCTCGTCCTCGTCACGGCCGACCGGCCCCGCGACCTGCGCGACGTGGGCGCGAACCAGGCCATCCACCAGGCGGGCATCTTCGGAGCCCACGCGCGCTGGGCGTGCGACCTGCCCGAGCCCAGCGACGCTCCCCGCGTGCTCCGCCTGTGGCGGCTCGCCGCCTGCCGCGCCGTCGCGGAATCGCTCGGGCCGCCGGCGGGGCCGGTGCACCTCAACGCGCCCTTCGTAAAGCCCCTCGAGCCCGGCCCGGGGGAGGCGATGCCGGCGCGCGCGGAGCGGCCGTTCGTCGGGGCGACGCGCGCTGCGCCCCGGCCGCTCCTGCCCGAGGCGCGCCAAGGCCTGCGCGCCGCGCTCGCCCTGGGGCGGGGCA
>JAIVGT010000196.1 GCA_020201485.1 Halobacteriales archaeon | reverse complement strand
GGGTTCACGCCCATCGCCTGCAGGCCGGCGGCGAAGCGGTCGGCCAGGCGGTCGAGCTCGCGGTACGGGATGCGCCGGCCGAGGTACCAGAGCGCGGTGCGGTGCGGGCTGCGCTGCGCGGCGATGCGCAGCAGGCGGTCCAGCGGCTGGTCGGGCACGGCGACGGTCGCCGGGACGCCTTCCTCGTAATGCGACAGCCAGGGCTTGCCCGTGCTCGCGCCGTTGCCGCGCGCCGCCTTGCGCCAGCCCTGCTCCGTGCCGAGGAAGCGCTCCACGCTGCGTACCACGGCGTCGCTGCGGTCGAGGATGACCATGTGGTAGCTCTGCGGCACCTCGACGTGCTCGCTGCCCGGGATCTCCTGGGCCACGCGGTGCAGGTCCTGCTTGCTGAACAGGTAATCCCGGGAGCCGTGGATGACCATCGTCGGCACGCGGAGCTGCGCGTAGCGCTCCCAGGAGCTGCGCGTAGCGCTCCCAGCCGCGCCACGTCATGAGCGTCCTGCGGTAGAGCGGCTTGAGCACGCGGCCTGCGCGCGATGATCCGCAAGGTGGCGAACAAGCGCTTCAACGCGCCCGCGCACGTCGAGGAGCCAGGCCGGGAAGTGGAAGAGGAAGCTGATGCGCGCGCCCAACGCATAGTCGCCGGTCGCGCTGCTGAGCACGAGCTCCTCCACGCGCTCCGGGTGCAGCAGGGCGTACTCGCAAGCAATCGCGCCGCCGAAGCTGTGGCCCCAGAGCACGAACTTCTCCGGCAAGTCCAGGGCTTGCGCCGCCTCCTGCACGTCGCGGACCATCTCCGCCATCGTGTACTCGGACCTCGGCTTCTCGCTCCGGCCGTGCCCGCGCAGGTCGAGGGCGATGACGCGGTGCCGGCCGCTGAAGGCGCGCAGGATGAGCTCCCACTGCGCCGCGCTCCCGCCGAAGCCGTGCAGGAGCAGGAGGGTGCGCTCCGGGTGCTCGGGTCGCACGTCGATGGCGCTCAGCCGCACGCCGCTCCTGAGCTGCACGTCGCGGCGGTACAGCTCCGGGTCGAGCAGCACCGGGCCCCATGAGGCCAGGCAGGCTTCAGGGTTTCTGCCTCAGAGCAGGCTCGCATGCCCCGGGATGGTCGTCCGGCGCACGAGGTGGATGCCGCGCAGCGCGCTGAGCGCGGAGAACAGGCCGCTGACGCGCGCGCTCGGCCCTTCGACCACGTACACCTCGACGCAGTCGTTGCCGTGCAGGTGCGCGTGGAGCATGCTGCGCACGATGTCGCCGTATTCGTGCTTCACCTCCCCCACGCGCCGCTCGTCGAGCTTGTCGAAGCACACGGCGAGCACCGCCTGCTCCTTGCCTCCCTTGGCCGGCTTCTGCTCGGCGACGAAGGCCAGCAGCGCCGCCTGCACCGCCCCGCTCCGCCCGCCGGCCCAGCTCCCGCCCTCGACGAGCCTGTCCAGCTCCGCCAGAAGGTTGGCCGGGATGCTGACGGTCACCGGGAGGGCCTTGGCCGCCGCGTCGCGCCGGGGCATGTTGTGAAGAACGAGCCCGGGTCGCTTAATAGCTTCACAAGTTACGCCGCACAGTTCATATTGAAGCCGGAGATGGGGCGTTGTGCAGCCGGTCCAGCCCATCGTCCTCGGCCTGGCGATCGCCACGTTCGCAGCGACGCTCCTCGGCGGCGCCGCCGCGCTCCGGCTGCGCAAGGACCTGCGCTACTTCTTCGCCTTCGCCGCGGGCACCCTGGTCGCGGTCAGCTTCCTCGACCTGCTCCCGGAGAGCCTCGACTTGGCGGCGGACCGCGGGCTCGCGATGCGCACCATGCTCCTCATCGTCGTGGGCTCGTTCTTCGCCTACAGCCTGCTCGAGCGCATCTTCGCCACGCACCACGAGCATGGCGAGGACCAGCCGGAGCATGGCCACCTCATGGGCCCGGTCGCAGCGGGCAGCCTCGTGCTGCACAGCTTCCTCGATGGCGCGGCCATCGGGGCGGCGTTCCAGGCGAGCGAAGCGGCCGGGTTGCTCGTGGCGTTCGCGGTCGTGGCGCACGATTTCACCGACGGCATCAACACCGTCACGCTCATGGTCAAGAACCAGCAGAAGCGCCGGCGCACCATCAAGTTCCTCCTCGCCGACGCTGTCGCGCCCGTGCTCGGGGTGGGCCTCACGCTCTTCCTCGACCTGGACTTCTGGCTGCTTCCGGTGCTCCTCGCGGTGTTCGTCGGCGAGTTCCTGTACCTCGGCGCGTCGCACCTGCTGCCGGAGACCTATCGGAGCGGCAAGCCACGGCGCATGGTCGCGGCGATGGCAGCCGGCATCGTCATCATCGCCGCGCTCACGACCGTGCTGGCAGCGTGACGCTCACGCGCGCACGCGCTCCGCCATCGCGCACGCCTGGCAGCGCTCGCCCGACGTCGGCTCGCCGCATGTGAGGCATGCGCGCAGCTCCGCCCCGAGCGAGGGCTCACGGGCGAGCGCCGGCTGCACCTTGTCCAGGAAGGCCACGAGCGCATGCCGCGTGCCCGGCTCGCGCTCCTCCAGCTCGAGCAGCGTGTCGCGCACACCGCGCCGCTGGGCCAGGACCGCGTACGGGCACTCCTCGTTGTGCACGGCCCAGCCCTGCAGATGCGCGTAGAGCGCGACCTCCCGCTCCGGCACCATGCGCAGGGGCGTGCTGCGGGGCACGAGCCCGTCGCGCGCCTCATGACGGCCGAGCCGCGCCAGGCGCGCCGCATCCCCCCGCAGCACGTTCATGAGCACGCTCTGCGCCAGATCGTCGAGGTTGTGCCCGGTGACGAGCCGCGCCGCGCCGTGCTCGCGCGCCGCCTTGTTCAACAGCGTCCGGCGGAACACGCCGCACGGCGAGCACGGTGCAGCACCTTCGAGGCGCTGCGAGGCTTCGTCCATCGTCACGCCGAACGCGTCGCGGTCGCGCACGACCTCGTGGGGCACGTCCAGCTCCTTGCAGTGCGAGGCCGCGACCTCGATGCCCGCGGGCCGGTAGGAGGCGATGCCCTCATCCACGGTCACCGCCCGCACCTCGACGCCGGCCGGGGCGAGGTAGCGACGGGCGAAGCGGAGGGCGCAGACGCTGTCCTTGCCGCCGCTCACCGCCACGACCACCACGTCGCCGCGCCGCAGCTTGTCGCGCGCCATCTCCTTCGTGACGCGCTTCTCCACGCTGCGCTGCGCATGCTCGCCGCACAGGTGCGCGCCGCTGTAGCGCTGCAGGAGCACCGCGGGCTGGCCGCACATGGAGCAGGCGGGCACGCGCGCGGAACGGGGCCGGGCGGGATAAGGCCAGCGCCGTCAGTACCGTCCGCGGCTGCCGCCCGAACCCGTGTCGTCGCGGCGGCGCTGCTGCTGGCGGTGCTTCGGCGGGGCGCTGCGGGCGAACTTCGGCTCGGGGAAGCTCTTGCGCTCGCCGCTCGTGTCGCGCCCCCGGCTGCCGGCCTGCGGGCCGCGGCTGCCGTGGGACGGGCCGTGCGAGGTGTACCGCGGCGGGCCGCTGCGGGGCGGGCCATACCGCTGGTTGCGCGCCGCCTGCGGGCTGCGCTCGTCCTGGGGCTGACGCATGCGCGGGCCGGGCGCCGGCTGGTGCCGGGCGCTGTACGGCGCGTGGAACGGCGGCCGGTCGCCGTCGTCGTGCACGGCCGCGGGCAGCGGCCCGAGCTCGTACGCCTGCAGCTGCATGCCCGCCGCGCGCTCCACGTCGCGCAGGTCGCGCTGCTGGTCGGGCTGCACGAAGGTGAACGCGCGGCCGCTCTTGCCCATGCGGGCTGTCCTGCCCACGCGGTGCACGTACGCGTCCGGCTCCATCGGGATGTCGTAGTTCACGATGTGGCTGACGTCGGGGATGTCCAGGCCGCGGCTGGCGATGTCGGTGGCGACCAGCACGTTGGCGTCGCCGTCGCGGAACGCCTGCATGGCGCGCTCGCGCTGCGCCTGGCTCATGTTGCCCTGGAGCGCGACGGCGTCCCACCCGGTCTTCTCCAGGTTGCGGGCCAGCCGGCGGGCGAGGTGCTTCGTGCGCGTGAAGACGATGGCCGCCTTCGGCTTCTCCTTCTCCAGCAGCGCCTGCAGGGCGCGGCCCTTCTCCGCCATCGTGATGTCGATGCGGAACTGCTCGGCGAGCGGCGTGGCCGCCGGGCCGGTCTCGACGCGCACGCTCGCCGGGTCGCGCAGGAAGCGCTGGCTCAGCTTGCGGATGGGCTCGGGGACCGTGGCGCTGAACAGCGCCGTCTGCCGCTGCACGGGCAGGCTCCTCAGGATGCGCTCCACGTCGGGCAGGAAGCCCATGTCGAGCATGCGGTCCGCCTCGTCGAGGACGAGGACGCGCACCTGGCCGAGGTGCACGGTGCGCTGCTGCAGGTGGTCGAGCAGCCTGCCCGGGGTGGCGACGACGACGATGCTGCCCGGCCGGCGCAGGTCCTCGGTCTGCTTGCCGAAGCCGACGCCGCCGTACACCGGGACGACGCGCAGGGCCGTGCCCTTGGCGAGCTGGGCCAGCTCCTCCGTGACCTGCAGGGCGAGCTCGCGCGTGGGCACGAGGACGAGCGCCTGCACGCCGGGCCCGGAGCGCGCGAGGCGCTCGACGAGCGGGATGCCGAAAGCGGCGGTCTTGCCCGTGCCGGTGCGGGCCTGGGCGATGAGGTCCTTGCCTTGGAGCAGGAGCGGGATGCTCTGCGACTGCACGGGCGTGGGCGTCTCGAAGCCCATGGCGGCGAGTGCGTTCAACGTGATCGGGCTCAGGTTCAGCGAGGCGAACGTGGACATGGTCGTTCCAACTGCGGTGGGGACCGCTACGGCGAAAACACGAGATGTCGCCGGTCCCGCGCCGGAGCGCGTGAAGCGGGGCGGTACGAAGGCGACCGCGCCCCGCGGACTCGAACTGCGTTCTTGCCGGAGGCACGTACACGCCGGGCCTATTTAGCGTTTGGCCTGCGGGGCGCGCCCGTGCTACGCTGCCGCACAGGGCTCCAGCACGCCTTATGCCGGGATTCCCCGATGCCCGCGCGATGCCCGAGACGAGCGCGCAGCCGCGCCGCGCCACCATCCGCAGCGTGACCAGCCCCCGCAGCGCGGCCCAGCGTGCTCCGGCGAGCCGGGAGGCGGTCATCCAGGTGCGCGGCCTCGTCAAGCAGTACGGCACGCTGCGCGCCGTGGACGGCATCGGCTTCGACGTGTTCCGGGGCGAGGTGTTCGCCTTCCTCGGGCCGAACGGCGCGGGCAAGACCACGACGTGCGAGATCCTCGAGACCTTGCGCGCGAAGACGGCGGGCGACGTGCGCGTGCTCGGCCTCGACGTCAAGCGGGAGAGCGACGCGGTCCGCAAGCGCATCGGGGTCCTGCCGCAGGACTTCAACGCCTTCGACCGGCTCACCTGCCGGGAGAACCTCGCCTACTTCGCCGCCATGTTCCACGCCCGGCCCGACCTCGACGAGCTGCTCGGCCTGGTCAGCCTGCAGGGGAAGGCGGACGCGCGGTACGAGACGCTGAGCGGCGGGCTGAAGCAGCGCCTCGGCGTGGCCATCGCCCTCGTGAACGACCCGGAGCTCGTCTTCCTGGACGAGCCCACCACCGGCCTCGACCCGCGCGCCCGGCGGGAGGCGTGGGACGTGGTGCGCGGCCTGCGCGCGCGGGGCAAGACCTTGTTCCTCACCACGCACTACATGGAGGAGGCGCAGGCGCTCGCCGACCGCGTCGCCATCCTGAACCAGGGCAGGATCGCCGCGCTCGACACGCCGGACGCGCTCATCCAGCGCTACGCGCCCGGGCAGACCATCGTCGTGAAAGGTGGCGCGCAAGCCTCGCTGCCCGTGAAGGCCGAGCCGAAGGGCCAGGATGCCATCGTCCACGCCCCGACCTCGAAGGAGCTGAGCAGCGCCCTCGTCGCCCTGGCGCGCACCGGCCTTGGCCTGGAGGTGCGCACGCCCACCCTCGAGGACGTGTTCCTCCACCTCACCGGCCAGGCGCTGGAGCAGGAGCCGGCCCCGAAGCCCGAGGCCCCGAAGCGCCGGAGGCGCGCCGCATGATCCGCATCCGCGCGGATGTCGTCGCCAGCGTGAAGCAATGGTACCGCAGCCCGAGCGCGATGTTCTTCACCCTCGCCTTCCCCATCATCCTCATGCTCGTGTTCGGCGCGCTGTTCAGCCAGGGCAACGGCCAGCTCGCCCTCGCCGTGCAGGACAACGACCACACCGCTGGCAGCGCGCAACTGCTGCAGGGCCTGAACGCGAGCGGCGTGCTGAAGCTCACCTCCCTCGAGGCGGGCGATGTGGAGCAGCTCGCGAAGGACAAGGACCTGAGCAGCGTGCTCGTCATCCCGCAGGGCTTCGGCCAGGCGATGGGGCAAGGCCAGGCGCACATCACGCTCCTCAGCGACCCGTCGCGCACGCAGAGCCGCACCGTGCAAGGCGTGGTGCACGCCGTCATCGACCAGGTGAACCTGCGGGCGAGCGGCGCGCCGCCCCGCGTGAGCATGCAGGACCAGGAGGTGCGCAACAGCCAGGGTGGCGGGCGCTACATCGACTTCTTCCTGCCCGGCGTCATCGGCATGACGCTCAGCGGCAACGCGCTCATCGGCGGCCTGGAGGTGAGCGCGAAGCTGAAGCAACGGGGCATCTTGCGCAAGATCGCCACCACGCCCATCCGCAAGTGGGAATGGGTCCTGGCGAAGGTGGTCTACCAGGTGTTCCTCACCGGCCTGAGCGCCGCGGTCATCATCCTCGTGGGCGTCGTGGGCTTCGGCGTCCACATCCGCGCCGATTGGACGTGGCCCGTGCTCATCGCCCTCAGCGGCGCGATGTTCGCCGGCATCGCCATGGCGCTCAGCCGCGTCGTGAAGGAGGAGGACCAGGCGAACGCGGCGGGGAGCGCGGTGAACTTCCCCATGATCTTCCTGAGCGGGGTGTTCTTCCCGCTCGAGAGCATGCCCTCCTTCCTCCAAGCCATCGCGCGCGTCCTGCCCCTGACGTACGTGAACGAGGCGCTGCGCGCCAGCATGGTCACGGGCAACGCGAGCGCGCTGCTGCTCAACGGCGCGGCCGTGGCCCTCCTGGCCTTGCTCGCGGTCGCCGCCGGGAGCCTGCTCGTGGACTGGAAAGAGGTGTAGCACGGGCCCCATGGCCGGGCGTCAACGCCGCGAGGTTCCAACCGCGCCGTGCGGCGCACCCGCGGCCCAGGCCAAGTGCTCTCCCCCTCGGGCGAGGCGCACAACCGCCGTTCGCCGGCAACTCCTAGCCCGGGGGCCAGACATGCCTCGGGTTTTTCAACCGGACGACCAAAAAGGCTATCAAGCGCAGCAGGCGGTCGGCCGTCCGGTGTACGTCATGCAACGCGCGCACGCCTTGGTGCTCCTGTCCGCGGCCATCCTCGCCGTTCCTGCGGGATTCGCAGCGGTGTCGGTCGGCGACCACCTGCTCGCCCAGAGCAGCCAGCCCGTGGCGAAGAGCACGGCGGGCGACGTGGCGCAGAGCTGGGAAGGCACCATCGGTAGCGAGGTGACGCAGGGCATCCTCGACCTGCGCACGTTCCGGGGCAACATCCACGTCCAAGGCGTGGACGGCGACGCGTGGAGCGTGCAGGTCCTCCTGCCCCCGCGCGACCCGAACGCCATGGCCGTGCCGGGCGAGCCGACGCTCGCCTACGACTTCCGCGGCGACGTGGACGAGGACGGCGCGCTCGCCCTCCTGCTCCAGGTCACGCGCGACGGCAGCGCGCTCGTCAGCATGAACAGCCAGCAGGTGCCGGACATCGTCGCGACCGTGCCGGCGCGCCTCCTCTGGGAGAGCGTGCACCTGTGCAGCGCCGTGGACCACCAGACGGACGACCTCGGCCTGGGCAGCCTCTTCGGCGGGAAGGACGAGCCGAAGGAGCAAGGCTGCGTCAAGGACCAGGGCCAGGGCTTGGACCTCGCGCTCAACTCCGACCCGACGGTGCAGGCGCAGGACCGCGTGCCCTTCCTCGTCGAGGGCCTGCACGGCGACCAGCTCAGCATGGTGACGAACGACGCCGACATGGGCGCGAAGGCCGTGCGCTTCGCCGAGGCGGACCTCGTGGCGAACAACGGCAACCTCGTGCTCGCCGGCGCGTTCGAGGACCTGCAGGCCGTGTCGAACAACGGCGCCATCAAGGCCGAGCTCACGAACAGCGCCGCGGCCAAGGCCCAGCTCCTCACGAACAACGGCAACGTCGTGGTGACCGTGCCCGTGGCGAAGGACCGCGGCTACGCCGTGCACGCCATGACGAACAACGGGGCCATCCGCATCGAGCTGCCCGACATGGAGGGCGCGCCGGAGAAGGACGACCAGCAGGCCCCGGGCACGAGCTTCGGCCTGCCCCTGCTCGCGGCCAAGCCGCCCGCTCCGCCGCCGCAGCAGCACAGCCCGAACCACGCCGTGAGCGCGCACAGCAAGGACTTCGACGCTGCGCGCGTCCCGACGACGCTCGAGCTCATCACGAACAACGGCAACGTCGTGGTCGCGCCCATCAAGGCCGAAGCGAGGTGAGCCGGCTCAGGCGCGGCGGCGGAGGAGCATCGCCGCGCCCAGCGCGCCCACGCCGAGCAGCGCCGGGGCGAACCCGGGCGTGCGCGTCCCCGCGGCGTCCTTCACGTTCAGCGGCACCTGCACCGTGATGTTGTCCCCGACGTAGGCCGGGTTGCGCCGGTACTTCGTGTTCAGCTCGATGGGCAGGTCGTTCGCGCCGAGGGGCGCGCCCGGGCTGGCCGTGACGGTGATGTGGTAGGTCTCGCTGACCGGCTGGTCCAGGCCTTGGCCTGCGCCGGGCACGTCGAGGCTCTGGCCCTGGATGGTGAGCCGGCCCGACGCGTCCCGGCCGAGGATCTCCAGCACCGTGCCGCCGTTCGCCGCCAGGCTCACCTGCAGGTCGAAGCGCGCCTGGTCGCCGCGTTCCACGCTCGCGCCCTGGGGCGGCGTGACCTTGAGCTGCGCGGCGTAGGCCGCTTGGACGGGGATGGTGGCGCTGCCGCTGCCGCCGCCGCTCGCGCTCAGGCCGATGCTCAGCGTGCCCGGGTCGAGCGCCGGGGCGTTGCGGCCGATGCGGACGTGCGCGGTCACGGTGCGGTCGCCGCAAGCGTTGGAGGTGTCGGCGCTGAAGCTGGGCGGGTCGTAGGTCGCGCTCAGCCACGCGGGGGCGTTGTCCGTCGCGACGCTGATGGTCGTGGCGGTGCGCGGCGCCTTCAGGCAGTAGTGCACGGCCAGCGTCGCGTCGGCCGTGCTGTCGGGCGGGGCCGGGGCGGGCGCCGTCGCGGTGCCGTTGAGGGAGGTGGTGCCGGCGGCGGACGCGAGGCCGCTGGCGGCGAGCGCGGCGAGGAGGAGGGGCACGGCCGTGCGCATGGGGGCGGCATGGCCCCTGCTCCTTCAAGGGCTTGTCGGATGGATGCCTTGCTACGGCCGGCGGTCGCGGCGCGCAGGGACGGCGCCCACCGCGTAGCGCGTCTTCGGGAAGCGCTCCGCGCCGCAGCGCAGGCAGAAGCTGACCTCGCTCCACGCCGTGCCGCACGCCTCGCACGCGGCGCGGCCGAGCGCGATGAGCTTGCGATGCGCCGTGCGCCCGGGGCGGTGGCGGAGCGCGCCCCGGAAGAGGAGCGCGGCGACGCCGATGAGGACCGATGCCGCGATGCCGACCGCGAGCTGCCAGCCCAGGGCGGGCGCATCGACGACGCGCACGACCTTCCCCGCGACCCAGCCCGGCGCGACGAGCTCGCTGCGCGGGCCGAGGCTCGCGTCCTGGTCCACCTGCGCCAGCGCGTCGCCCTTCGTCAGCCAGCCGCTGTGCTGGCCCGCCGGATAGCTCAGCCCGGAGGCGGCCTGCGCGACGAGCGTGACGTGCAGCGTGCGCGGCACCCAGGCCTGCGCCGAGGCATCCCAAGCTCCCAGGCTGGGCAGGTCCAGGCTCCTCACCTGGCGCAGGCCGAGCTCGGGCACGTCGAACAAGCCGGTCGCGGCGTCGTACGCGACCCAGGCGATGGCGCGGTGCTCGACCGGGTTCGCGTTCGGGCCGGTGCCGGCCTTGCCGTTGGGCCAGAACTGCAGCACGTCGCCCTGGTCGCCCGCCACGGGAGCCTTGCCCAGCGCCTGCGCGGCGTAGTGCGCGGTGATGCTGTCGAAGCTCGGGAGATGCTGGTGCCCGATGAGGTCGCCGGGGTCGAGGAAGCCGGCTTGCGCCTCGCCATGCGACATGTCGTTGCTCGTCACCGCGGACACGCTCGTGATGTCGCCCGTGCCGGCCAGGCCCAGGGCCAGGAGCCCGGCCGCGCCGAGGACGACGACGCTGAGGATGAGGAGCATCGATCTGCGCATCGACCTCTCCACGCCCTGCCACCCGCATGAACACGTGTCGCAGCGGCCCGCACACGCAGGGCCGGTGGCAAGCGTCCAGGCATCCGGCCGGCAGGCGGTCGGATTCAAGCGGCGGGCGCGCATTGCCGCAGCGTGCGCGCGTCCACGGTGGCCAGGGGCGTGCGGCCGGACCAGGCCTGGGCGTGGTGGACGGACTTCCGCGAGGGCGGCGAGGACCACGGCTTCGCCCGGTGGGCCCACCCGCAGCGCCGCGTCGAGGAGCTGGAGCCGGGCGTGCTGCAGCTGACCGAGACGGGCAAGGTCGGGCCGTGGAAGCTGCTCGAGGTCAACGTCGTGCGCCTGGAGCGGCCGCGCCTGCGCTTCGAGGCCAGGAACAACGCCGGCACGTTCCGGGGCACCATCCGCTTCCTGCCGGACGCGGAGGGCACGCGCATCGAGGTCGTGTGGGACGAGCGCCTCGTGCGCTGGCTGCGCTGGCTCGGCCCCCTCGGCCGGTTCGGCGTGCGCGCCGTGTACGCCTGGGACCTGCGCCGGCACGCGCGCGACCTGGAGCGCGCGACGCCCCGACCCGACAGCTCATGACCCGGGCCGCGCATCGCCGCGCGTGCGCCTCCTCGCGCTCCTCGCGCTCGCCGCCCTCGCCGGATGCACCGTGCCGGCCGTGCCGCTCTCCGGCCAGGTCGTGACCCTGGCCGATGTCGTCGCGGGGACCTTCGTCGGCGGCCGCGACAAGCTGGGCACGGGCGGGGTGGCGGTGCTCGTGCACAACGTCACCGTCCACGTCGTGCGGAACGAGGAGGATGGCGACTGGCACCTGGGCGCGGGCGACGCCACGAAGGACCCGTTCATCATGGAAATCGTCCCGCGCGACCAGGGCAACCTGAGCAAGCCGCCCGTCGGGCCGCGCCTCGCCGTGCTCGGCGTGCCGTTCTGCGACCGCGCGCACCAGGCCGAGGACTGGCACGGCTTCACGTGCTGGGAGCTGCACCCGGTGCTGGCCTGGCAGCGCGAGCCTTAGAGCCAGCGGCTCCCGCCTTGCTTCGGCCGCATCGTCGGCTCCATCATGCGCACGAGGAAGTGCGGGGCCAGCGCGGCGACCACGATGCCCATCTGCCCGACGAGCGTCATGTCCACCTCGCGCCGGTTCATCTTCACGGCGCGCACCGTGAGCTTGCCCACGCGCTCCGGCGTCCAGCCGCGCTTCTGCACGTAGTCGTCGATGTTCGTGCGCTTCACGTCCGGGCTGCGCAGGGCGTGCTTGCCGAAGTCGGTCGCGGTGAAGCCGGGGTCGATGACGGTCAACCGCACGCCGTCGCGTGCCAGATCCGGCCGCGCCGCCCGGCTCCACGCGATGAGCGCCGCCTTGCTCGCGCTGTACGTGCTCAGGTACGGGACAGGCACCTTCCCCGCGACGCTGCTCACCACCACCGCGCGTCCCTTCGCCGCGCGCAGCATGGGGCCGAAGGCGTGCACGGTGCGCCACACGCCGAGCACGTTCGTCTCCAGCACCTGCTGCATCTGCTCCGGCACGAGGCCGAGGAACGGCCCGTAGTGGCCGACGCCGGCGTTCGCGACGACGATGTCGGCCCTGCCCGACCACGCCTTGCCCAGGTCGCCGACCCAGGCCTGGAGCTGCTCCTCGCTGCGCACGTCCACGCCGTGCGACAGGACCTCGGGAGCGCCCGCGGCCTCGCATTCCTTGGCCGTGGCGCGCACCGCGTCCAGGTGGCGCGCGCACAGGGCGAGCCGGCATCCCTCGCGCGCGAAGGCGAGCGCGATGGCGCGCCCGATGCCGGCGCTGCCGCCGGTCACGGCGACGGTCTTGCCCTGGAGCGAGGCCATGGGCGCGCAGCGCGGGGCGGGCGCATCATGCTTCCGCTGCCGCGGGGCGCGGCGCCGCCAGCTCGACGCGCAGGCCGGCGAAGGCCCACGACGCGAGCGCGAAGCCGGCCAGGCTGAGCGCCGGCGCGGGGAGGAGCGGCAGGCCGGTGCCGAAGACCGTGGAGAACACGTACCACACCGAAGCCGCCGTGCACGCCGCGAGGCTGAGCTGCAGCCCGCCGGCGCGCCGCCCTCCCGAGGCCGGGTCGCTCATCCACAGCGTGCTCAGCCACGCCGCCTGCGCGAGGCCGACGAAGGCGAGGAGGTGGCCGACGATGTCCACGTCGCCCAGTCCTTGGAGGAGCAGGCCGAGCGAGCCGGCGGCGGCGACGCCCCAGCCGAGCGCCATGACGCCGGGGTCGCGCCCGCGCGCGACGAGCCCGGCCCCGGCGCTGGCGATGGCGAGGCCGATGGCCGCGACGGCCCCGACGGCGACGATGGGCCCCACGCCGCCGAAGTTCAGCGTCGCGTACACGGCGAAGTAGGCGTAGCCCGCGGCGGCGAGCGCGATGCCGACGGCCGCGAGCAGGCCGGGCTTCATCGCTGACGCTACGGGCAAGGACAAGAAAAGGATGCCGCCGGCGCGGGCCGGTGGGAACGGACCCTCAGACCCTGGAGCCGGTCTTCTTCAGCTTCTCCTCGAGGAAGTCGCCGATCCACGCGCCGAGGACGAAGATGATGCTGATGACGATGACGCTCACGATGATGCCGACGACGGTCGCCCCCAGCCCGAGGCCGAGCGCGTCGGTGTTCAGGAAGTAGCCGATGAGGGCGAGGACCACGGCGATGACGATGCCGTAGACGATCGCCATCTTGAACAGCTGCATCTTGTCCTGGCGACCCGGGGTCACGTAGCCGTACACGATGCCGATGAGGAGCGCGAGCCAGCCAATCATGGTGGTCCCTCTGGCCGCCGCGAGGACCCCTCATCGGAAAAGGATTCCTCTTTCCACACGGCGGTGAGAGGAGGGAGGATAAGGCTTTTCCTCGGCAGATGCTCGAACTTGGCTGGCAGGGCGCGCGGTTGCGGAATGCGCCTAACGCAGGCTCGCGAAGACCGAGCCGTGGTCCATGGCGAACTCGCCCGGCGGCTTGCCGGCGGGGGCGAAGGCGATCTCCGCCGTGTCCTCAGGCAGCTTGAAGCCGCCCTTGGGCGCGTGCGCCTCGTACAGGAAGAGCAGGTACCAGCGCTGGTCGCCGTCGTCCGGGTAGTTCTGGAACCCGACGAGCTTGGGCTTGAGGTCGGAGCCGAACCACATCTCGCCGACGCGGCGCGCGGCGTCGTCGGGGTGCTCGCTCGGCTTGAAGCTCTCCGCCGGCAGGCTCCACTGGTCCGGGCTGCTCTTCAGCCGCACGCAGGCGATGCGCTGGTCCGCGTCGCGCACGACGAGGAAGCACTGCAGGCGCAGCCCGGTGCCCTCGCTGTTCACCCAGTGGTGGGGCTGCTCCGGGGCCTCGAACTTCTTGCTGCCGAAGAGGGGCATGAGCGCGAGAAGGCGGAACGGGCTGATGAACGTTAGGGCGGCAGCCTCCGCCACACGCGCGCATGGTCCTTGAACATCCGCTCCGGTGGCGCGTCGCGCGCGAAGAAGCGGAGCGCTGTCGTGTCGGGTGTGCCGGCGAGCTTCGCCGGCGCAGGCACCTCGTACACGAGCACGAGCATCCAGTGCTCGTCGCCGTCCTCGGGCGGGTAGTTCTGCGCCTGGACCAGGCGCGGCTCGCCGAGGGGCGTGTCGAACCAGCGGGGTAGGATGTCGCGCACGAGCTGCGTCGGGTCGGTCCCGTCGAAGCAGTTCTCGCTCGGCATCATCCATTCGCCCGGCCGGGTCGCGAGCTGCACGCAGGCCACGCGCCGCTCCGCGTCGCGCACGAGGACGAACACCTGCAGGTGCGCGCCCCAGAACATCGGGCCCCGCTCCAAGCGGCCCCGCAGCTTGCCCAGCAGCTCCATGGCGGCGCACCGCGAGCCGGGGGCTTCAAGCATGGGGTGCGCGTTCCGGGTGCGTGCTCATCCTCGCCAGCGCCTCGCCCCGCCGCGCCGACACGCTGAAGCGCCTCGGCCTGCCCTTCGAGCAGAAGCCGACCACGGTCGACGAGACGCTCCCCTCGGGGACGAAGGCCCAGGACGCCGTGGCCGGGCTGGCCCGGCGCAAGGCCGAGGCCGCGGCGATGAAGATGCCCGACGGCTGGGTCATCGGCGCGGACACGCTCATCGAGCACCGCGACAAGCTGCTGGGCAAGCCGCGCGACGCGGCCGACGCCCTGAGCATGCTCACCCGCCTCCAGGGGAGCAAGCACGACGTGCTCACCGCCATCTGCGTCCTGCGCCAGCCCGGCCTCCGGAAGTTCGAGCACGTGGAGCGGAGCACGGTGCAGTTCGCGCCGCTCAGCCGGGCCACGCTCGAGGCCTACGTCGCGACCGGCGAGCCGCTGGGCAAGGC
>JAIVGT010000126.1 GCA_020201485.1 Halobacteriales archaeon | reverse complement strand
GCCGTAGCCGTGCGCCGCGCCGAGGAACGCGAGCAGCAACAGACCGCCACCGATGAGGAATCCCCGCATGCCGCTGCCCCGGGCGCGCACGCCCCAGCGCGCGCTTGAAGGTTTCCTGCGCGCATGCGCCCACTACCGCGCGTCCGGCGCCGGGCCGGCGTAGCGGTACACGGCCAGGCCGTTGACACTGTCCCCGACCACGCAGTGCGTCGCATCCACCCACCAGGCGTCGAAGGCGCTCGCCTCGCCCCCGAACAGGCCCACGGCAGGCAAGCCGCTCGACGTCCGGTTGCCCCCGGTCTCGGCGAAGCCTGCGCTGCGCGGGTGCTGGAGGTTCGCCGCGTCGTGCACGTCGACGACCCACACGCCGGCGTGGTAGCTCGCCATGCACACCCTTCCCTGCAGCAGGTCGAAGTAGTGCGGGCTGAAGCGCAGGCCCTGCGAGGTGAGGTTGCCCGGGAGGAGCCAGGAGCTCAGGTACGCCGGAGCCGCGGGGTCGGTGGTGTCCACGAAGGTGAGATAGCCCGTGTCCTTGGCCCCGCCCACCTCGGGCTCCACCATCGTCACGTGCTTGCCGTCGATGAGCTCGGGGAAGGCGCGCGCCATGTGCACCTTGCCGTACGAAGCCGGGCCGAAATCGGTGAACGTGCTCACGTGCTGCGGACGCGCCGGGTCGGTCACGTCGAGGATGACCATGCCCACGTCCCAGTAGCCCACGTAGGCGAGCGCGCGGTGGGTGAGGGGATGCACCTGCACGCTCACGTCGTGCGGGAAGAGGCCGGGCTTGCCCGAGGCGCCGGGCTCGGCGTACGTCGCCAGCTCCTTCAGCGTGGCGAAGCCGGGCACGCTCGTGTCGAGCTCGGTGATGACGAGGCGCTGCTGGCGCGGCACCTCCAGGTTGGCGTAGGCGTAGGCGAAGGCGTACACGCTGAGGAACACGATGTCGCGCCCGCCGATGTTCGCGTACGTGATGCTGTGCGGCCCATCCGGGGTCACGGGGTAGAAGCCGGCCCACTTCGGGTTCGCCTTGTCCCGGATGTCGAGGATGTCCACGCCGTGCGGCACGTTCGCGCCCGGGTCCGGGCTGGGCGTCTCGGTGCTGACCGGGAAGCGCTGCGTCTCCCAGAACGCCCAGTTCCCATCGTCGCTGACCTCGATGTCGGGCTCAAAGCCGGCGTCGATGCGCAGCTCGCCCACCTTCTTCGGGTGCTCCAGGTCGCGCACGTCGAAGATGACGAGACCGCTCTCCGGGCCGTAGCGCGTGAGGTAGGCGAACCCATCCTTGACCGCCGTCTCGGCGTAGCTCTCGCCGTCGGGCGCGGGGTCGGGCTCGTGGCCGGTCACGCGCGCCACGAGGTCGAGGTTGACGTGATGCAGGTGCAGGCTGCCGTCGGCGTGCGTGTGGTCGGGCACGATGGGCGTGCCGATGTCGTGCTCGACGGCGTCCCACGAGGCCGCGCCCGCCGGCTGGGGAACGGTCGCTGGCCCGGTGCAGCCAGCAAGGAGCAGGGCGAGGACGAGGAGCGGCGTCGCGCGGCGCACGCGCAGCACCGGGGCTGATGGGCCAAATGCTTTGCTGTGACCGGCCCGGCCGGGGCTCGGTCCTCAAGCCCGCGCGCCGCGCAGGGAGCGCCGTGAGCACCGAAGCGCTCCCCCGACCCGCAGGAACCGTGACCATCCAGCAGCCCCTCGCCGCGTGGAGCGACGGCCTGGCCGACCTCGTGGCGAAGGTCAGCCCCGCGGTCGCGCTCGTGCGCGCGGCCGGGCCGGCGCCCTGGGAGCAGGGCACGGGCAGCGGCGTGCTCGTCGCGCCCGACGTGCTGCTCACGAACGACCACGTCACCGACGACGCGCGGCGCGTCGATGTCTGGCTCCCGTCGGGCGAGCGCGTGGAGGCGAAGGTCCTGGGCCGCGACCCGGCGACCGACCTCGCCGTGCTCCGCCTGCCCGGCGCCCATCAGCACCTGGAGCTGGGCGACGCGCCGGCGCGCGTGGGCGAGCTCGTCCTCGCCGTTGGGAACCCGTTCGGCCTGCAGGGCAGCGTGACGATGGGCATCGTCAGCGCGCTCGGCCGCACGATGCGCTCCGGCACCTCCGGGCACCTCATCGAGAACGTCATCCAGACCGACGCCGCGCTGAACCCGGGCAACAGCGGCGGGCCGCTCGTGAACGCGCGCGGCGAGGTCGTGGGCATCAACACCGCGCTCTTCTGGCCGGGGCAGGGCATCGCCCTCGCCATCCCCGCAGCCACGGCGCGCTACGTGCTCGACGAGGTCCTGCAGCACGGCAAGGTGCGGCGTGCCTGGCTGGGCGTCGAGGCGCGCACGGTGCGCATCGCCCCGCGCCGGGCGGCCGTGTACCTGGAGCGGGTGCAGCCGGACAGCCCGGCGGAGCGCGCCGGACTGGAGCCGGGCGATGTCCTCATGGCGCTGGACGACCATGCCCTGGAAGGCATGGACGACCTGCAGCGGCACCTCCAGCGCGAGAGCATCGGCAAGGTGGCCGAGCTCGACGGGCTGCGCGACGGGGCGCCGTTCGCGGTGCGCGTCCGGCTCGGCGAGGCCCCGCGATGAGCAAGGAGCTCGACGACCTGCTGAACGCGACGCTGAACGACGCCCTGGCCGCGGAGCAGAGCCGCGTCCGCGTGCACATCGAGTCGCGCCGCTACGGCAAGCACGTGACCGTGCTCGACGGCTTCGACGCCAGCCTCGACCTCGACACGCTGGCGCGCGAGATGAAGCGCGGCCTGGGCACGGGCGGCACGGTGAAGGGGCGCACCATCGAGCTCCAGGGCGACCACGCGCGCGCGGCGAAGCCCTGGCTCCTGCAGCGCGGATTCCAGGTGCAATAGCCCCCGCTTTCCTCCGCCGCGATAGCGCGGCCTTTCCCCGGCGCACCAGAAGGCAACGTTTCTATTCCTCCAGCAAAATGCGCCGGGGACCAGCCATGGCCATCGACACCGGCGACACCGCCTTCCTGTTCGCGAGCACGGCCCTCGTCATGCTCATGACGGTCGGGCTCGCGTTCTTCTACGGCGGCCTGGTGCGCCGCAAGAACGTGCTCGCCATCATGATGCAGAGCTTCGCCGCGCTCGGCGTCGTGACCCTGGCCTGGGTCTTCCTGGGCTACACGCTGGCCTTCGGCACGGACCACATGGGCGTCATCGGCGGCTTCGACTTCGCCGGCCTGCGCAACGTGGGGGTCGCGCCGCACCCGACCTACGCGCCGACCGTGCCCCACCTGCTGTTCTTCTCCTTCCAGCTCATGTTCGCCGTCATCACCCCCGCGCTCATCACCGGCGCCTTCGCCGACCGCATGCGCTTCTCGCGCTGGCTGGCGTTCTGCGGCCTCTGGCTCCTCCTCATCTACGCGCCGCTCGCGCACTGGGTGTGGGGGGGCGGCTTCCTCGCGCAGATGGGCGTGCAGGACTTCGCCGGCGGCCTGGTCGTGCACATGAGCGCCGGCTTCGCCGCGCTGGCGAGCGTGTTCGTGTTCAAGCCCCGCCACGTGCACGAGGGCGAGCACACCGACCCGCACAACGTGCCCTACGTCCTGCTCGGTGCGGGCCTGCTCTGGTTCGGCTGGTTCGGCTTCAACGCCGGCTCGGCCCTGGCCGCGAACGGCATCGCCGCCAACGCGTTCGTGACCACGATGCTCGGCGGCGCGTTCGGCCTGCTCGGCTGGATGGGCATCAACTGGTGGCGCGACGGCAAGCCCACGGTGAGCGGCGCGGTCACGGGCAGCGTCGCCGGCCTGGCCACCATCACGCCGGCCAGCGGCTTCGTCGCGCCCTGGGCGAGCATCGTCATCGGGCTCGCCGCGGGCGTGCTCTGCTACCTCGCCACAAAATACCGGAGCAAGCGCGGCTGGGACGACG
>JAIVGT010000315.1 GCA_020201485.1 Halobacteriales archaeon | reverse complement strand
CCGGCGATGGCCTGGCGCAGCCCGGGCCCGGGCACTACCGCTTCACGACGAAGCTCGACCCGGGCGTGCACTACCTCCTGGCGAGGAGCGCGGCCGGGCAGAGCGATGGCCTGCTCCCCATCCTCGCCGAGCCGGTGCAGGTCGTGCCCCGCGCGGGCGACGTGCTCATCGGCGTGGACCCGGGCGCGGTCGAGGTCAGCGTGCAGTTCCAGGGCCAGCCGGTGAAGGGCGGCACGCTCCGCGCCCTCGACCCGCATGGCGAGGAGGTCGCGGCGAGCCAGGTCGTGCTCGGCAAGGCCAGCCTCGCCCTGACCGAGCCCGCCGGCCAGGTCCGCTTCGAGTTCAAGCCGCAGGGCGCGGGCAGCAGCTTCGCCCCGGCCGAGGGCCAGGTGCGCGCCGTGGCCCCCCGCGTGGCCTTGGAGCCGAGCGAGGTGCCCCTGGCCGCGCCGACGAAGGTGCGCGTGGTCGTGGACGACCCGCTGCAGGGCCCGCGCGCCGATGCCCCCGTGACCGTGGAGCGCGACGGGAAGGTCGTGGCGCGCGGCGCGACCGACGCCACCGGCGCGAGCATCGTCAGCCTGACCGTGCGCGACGCCGGGCCCCTCGTGGTCAAGGCGGGCGGCCGCATCGTCGGCATGGTGGATGCCAAGCCCGGCCTCCGCCTCTGGCTCGAGCCCGGCCCCCACGTGCAGGGCCAGGCGGTGCGCGTGCGCACGCTCCTCCTCGGCCACGAGCCGCAGGCGGTGGCGGGCGTGCACCTCCTGCTGAACGGCCGCGACGTGGGCACGACCGACGCGAAGGGCGAGCTGCGCGTGCAGTTCGGCGTCGGCGGCAGCTACACCATCGAGGCTCGGAAGGACGGCTACGTGGCCCAGGTCCAGCACGAGGACGTCGCCGGATCGCTCGCGGGCGAGCCCATGTACGCGGCGAGCAACCTGGCGGCAGGGCACGCCGGCCCGGCCAGCGCCCCCCCCGCCACGCTGCAGGTCCCGCCCTTGACCGCCGGGCAGCCGGCGACGGTGCGCGCCTGGGTGCAGAACCCGGACAGCCTGCCGCGCGTCGTCCGCGCCGAGCTGCGCTTCGACGGAGAGGTCGTGGCGGCGAAGGCGGTCGAGGTCGCGGCGGGGAGCGGCCAATGGGCGCTCCTCACCTTCACCCCGATCAGCCCGGGCAGCCACACCCTCGCCGGCCCGGGCGGGAGCGCCGCGGTCCGCGTCCAGGGGAGCGCCGTGCAGCCGGTGAAGGCGGGTGTGCCCGGCTTCGAGCCTTGGTGGGCCCTGGGCGCGGTGGGCGTGGCCCTGCTCGCCGCGCGCCGCCGGTGACGGAGCCTTTTTGCCTGGAGCGGAGATGCGCGCCCATGCGCTACCGGCTGCACTTCACCGACGGGGCCATGGCCCAACGCGAGGCCTTGGGCTTGGACCAGGACGCGGTCCGCATCGCCATCGACGCCGGGACGAAGCTCCAGCGGCAGGAGAACGTGTCGGTGGCGCGGCACAAAGGCCTGGAGGTCGAGGTCCGGACCGTCGGTCAGGACTACACCGTGACGCGCATCGTGCGCGAGGGCGCTTGGCCGGTGTCGAAGGCGAGCCTGCCCTACCTCCAGCGCGTCGGAGCGTGAGGGCTCCAGGACCTCGGGGGCCTCGGGCGCGCACCGCGCGTGGCGAGCGAACGTGCGGGACGGTTGCACGCGGCACACGCGCTGCACTTGTGGCCGAGAGCGCAACGCTTTTCCGTCGACGCGCGATAGAGAGAGCCGAAGGTGCCGTCCGAAGTGTCGTGTTCACCCATCCCGGGTCCGCACTTCCGCAACGGGGGTCCATGTCCAGCCTTCTGATGGGTAGCACGCGCGCTTACTACGGCATCCATGCCGAGAACTGGGACGTCCTCCGCCGCGTCTACTACGCGGACCAGGTCACCGACGCCATCCTCGCCCGCGCCAAGCCGGGCAAGCTGCTGGACGTGGGGTGCGGGCCGGGCTTCCTCCTGACGAAGGCCCTGGCCGACGCGCGCTTCACGAAGGTGACGGGCGCGGACTTCAGCGACAGCATGCTCCGCCTGCTGCGCGCGCGGCACGAGAACGGCCACAAGCTCGACCTCCGCCTCGCGGACGCGCAGAAGCTGCCGTTCCGCGAGCCGAGCTTCGACACGGTGGCCAGCGACATGGTCCTGCACCACTTGGCCGAGCCCTGGAACGGCCTGGCGGAGATGGCGCGCGTCACCGCCCCGGGCGGGCGCGTCGTGCTCAGCGACCTCCGGCCGCACACCCACGCCTTCTTCAAGGAGGAGCTCGCGGATGCGTGGCTCGGCTTCGAGGAGCAGGAGCTGCGCCGCTGGTTCGCCGAGGCCGGGCTGAGCGACGTGCGCGTCGAGGACGTGTGCACCCTCCAGGCGACCGTGGTGAACGGCAAGGTGCGCACGGTGGACGTGCGCGTCTTCGTGGCCAGCGGCGAGAAGGCCTAAGGCCAGGAAGCGCTTTGCGCAGCCCGTGGTCCACGTCGAGCAGGCGCTGTGCGCCGATTGCGGCGGGTGCGTCGGCGCATGCCACGTCGACTGCATCACCATCGTGGACAGGTTCCTCGCCATCGGCGCGGCTTGCGACGCGTGCAACGTGTGCGTCCTCCTCTGCCCGACCGGGGCGCTGACGAGCAGCACCGGGCCGCTGCGCGACTGGAGGCGCTGATGCAGGCCGGGGAGGTGGGCGAGCGCGCCCTCGTGCGCCGCCTGGCTCGCCACTTCGTGAGCAAGCGGAACGCGCTGGGCCTGATGGACGACGCCGCGGCGCTGCGCTTCGGCGATGCCTGGCTCGTGGCGAGCGTGGACCGCTTCGCGCGGGCCACGCACTTCCCGCCCGGCATGGGCCACGAGGACATGGGCTGGCACGCCTGCGCGGCGGCGCTCAGCGACCTGGCGGCGAAGGGCGCGGAGCCGCTCGGCGTGCTCGTCGCGCTCGGCGTGCCGGGCGAGATGGACGAGGAGCCCCTGGACGCGGTAGCGCGCGGGTTGGCGGCGTGCGCCGAGGCCCACGGCTGCGAGGTGCTCGGCGGGGACACGAAGCCCGGCGCGGACCTGAGCCTGGCGGTCACCGCCCTCGGCCGCGCGCCGGAGGACGAGCTGCTGCCGCGCACCGGGGCGCGGCCGGGGGACGTGCTCGCGGTCACCGGGGACCTCGGGGGGGCGGCGGGCGGGCTGGCGGCCCTGCGGCGCGGCGATGCGTCGCTCGCCGAGCGCGTGTTCCGGCCGCGCGCGCGCTTCGCCGAGGGGCGCGCCATCGCGGCGAGCCGGGGCGCGCGGGCCTGCACCGACCTCAGCGATGGCCTGGGCAGCAGCCTGCACCAGCTCGCGGACGGCATCGGCTTCGTCGTGCGCAGCGAGGCGCTGCCGGTCAGCCCGCTCGCGGCGAAGGCGGCGGGCCATGGGGCGGAGGCGCGGCGCTGGGCGCTGCAGGGCGGCGGGGACTACGAGTTGCTGTGCGTGCTGCAGCCGAGCGCGGCGGAGCGCGTCGGGCTCGCGGTGCGCGCGGCCGGGGGCAGGCTCACGCCCATCGGCCATGCGGTCGCGGAGCGCGGCGTGTGGCTGGAGCAGCGGGGGCAGCGGAGCGAGCTGCCGGACGAGGGGTGGGAGCACTTCCGCTCCCCGCAGGCTTAAGCCCCGGCACCCCCGATGGGGCGCGATGGCGAACGCGCGCATCCGGGGCCTGGAGGACAGCCTCGACCAGCGCGTGGAGGAGCTCGGCCGGCCGGTGGAGCTGTTCCGCCCCGCGGACGGGGGCAAGCTGACGTGCACGGCGTGCGCGCGTTGCTGCACGCTGCGCGAAGGCCAGACCGGCCTGTGCGGCGTGCGCGGCGTGGTGCAGGGCAAGATGAACCTCTACGTGTACGGC
>JAIVGT010000195.1 GCA_020201485.1 Halobacteriales archaeon | reverse complement strand
CGTGAGGTCCAAACCCCTCGGCGGGTAGTACCGGCTGTGCGACGTGCGCCACTCCGCGTGGCAGACCGGATCGCTCGTGGTGGCCTGGCCATCGAGGAGCCAATCGTTCTCGAGCGGGTCGTTGGCGATGTCGGGGGTGAGGAGGAACGCGATGTGCGTCGTGTTGACATCGGGCGCCCTCAGAACGCTGACGTTGTAGGTCAAGTTGCCATCGTTCGAGTCGGCTTGGCTGTCGTACGTGCCGTTGGCGTATTGCGTTCCGGTGTACCAGCCATCGGTCAAGATGATCTGCGTGCTGATGTCGCACAGCGTTCCCACTGCGCGACCATCCGGCAGCTGCGTCGTCGCGTTCGGGCCGATCTGCGGCGGGCACGGCCCGGCTTGCGTCGCGCCCACGTGGTCGGAGTAGCCGGGCGCGGTGTCGTTCTCGCACTTCGACCCGGCCAAGCAGGTCACGTTGCCATTGCCGAACGCGGTCGCGCTCTTGCACGTGGTCAGCGGGCCGCACCAGACGATGCCGCTTCCCCAGGCGTTGTTCGACGAGCACGAGGCGGAGGCGTCGCAGGTGGTGGTTCCTGCGCCCGAGGTGCCTGTGGCGTCCCCGTTCACGTCGATGAACGAGTCGAACAGGTGCGTGTACGGCACGACGTGCAGGTCCAGCGTCTGATTCTCGCATCCGGTGGCGTTGCGGATGAGGAGGTCGAGCCTGCTCGGTTGGATGAACCTGCTGTGCATCGTGCGGACGAGGCTGCTGCAGGACCCGTCCGTCGCGTTGACCCGCGCATCGATGTTCCAGTCATCGCCGCCCGGCGGGTTGTTCGGGCCTCCGGTGAACAGAAGCTTGAAATCCTGGATGTCCAAGCGGACCAGCCACGGATTCCCCGGGACGGCGATGTTCGTCACATCGGAGAACGTCACGCTCGTCGTTGTGTCCACCGTGGCATCGTATTCCCCTGGATAACCGAAGCCGAAGTCGTTGTCGCCGAAGCCCGTGAAGTTCGCGAGCACCGGGTGCGCTGCGAGGTTGCTCAGGTTGCCGAGGCGGATGTGCGCCTCGCAACCAACTGGCGAGAAGTAGTTCGTGAACGGCGAGCCTGACGGCGCGCCCGGGGAGGGAGGGCAGTACTTGCCAGCGCAGTCCTTGGTCGTGTCCTTGGGCTGCGTGTTGCACAGGTCCTCCATCTGGTCCAAGCCGTGGTTGTTCACGAGAAGGGTGACGTTGTAGTTCGCGTTGGCGCAATCCGCGGTGCCATTGAGGTGCAGGGTGAAGTCGATGCCCGTGCTCTCGATGAAGCGGCTGTGTCCGCTGCGACCTTGGGCTTGGCAGTACTCCTTGACGGTGCTGTCCGTCGTGTCGGCGGACAGATTGCCGTCCATGATCCAGTCGTTCTCCGAATCCACCAGCGGAACCGTCACGGCCCGGGAGAACGTCGGTGGTGTCGGCGGCGCGGCCGAGATGCCGACGTAGGACACGATGGTGTTGTTCCGGCACACCGCCCCGCTGCCGCAAGTGAACGAGACGTTCCCGGCGACGGTGTTGTTCACGCACCAAGCGTTCGCGTTGCAGGTGAACGAAGCGTTGCCGAGCACGTGGTTGTTCTCGCAGAGGGCCGTGGTGTTGCACGACAGGAGGCTCTCGTTGTTCGCGATGTTCCCCTTGCACGCCGCACCGATGCCGCACGTGATGTTGGCGTTGACCGCGGCGACGTTGCCGGTGCACGTGCTCGTGTCCACGCACGCGATGAACGATGTTCCCAGGGCGGCGTTCCCGGTGCAGGTGACGTTCGCCCCGCAGGCGAGGGTCGCGCGGTCGGACGCGGTGTTGGTCGCGCTCACGCTGAAGATGCCGACGGAGATGGTGCCATTCACCCTCGCGGCGCTGTCCAGGCAGGTGGCGTTCGGGTTGCACAGCAAGACGGCTTTCGTGCCGGAGGAGCAGGCTGCGGCGCAGGCCTTCGTCCCTGCGGAGCCCGTCGCCCCGGCCGTGCACGTGGCGACCAGGGGCGGGCACGTCGTGTGGCCGTTGCCGTAAGCGGCGTTGTTGCACACGCTCACCGCCTGGCACGTGATGGTGCTGTTCCAGGATGTGTCGTTCTTGCACGTGCTCCCGGCGCTGCACGTCAGCTTGCCCGAGCCGTACGCGGTGTTGTTCTCGCACGTCGAGCCCGTGCCGCACGTGATCGTGCCCGTGCCGAAGTTCGGCGTGTCTGGCACGTAGCCGACGGTGTGGTACTGGCCGAAGGCCGCGAAGGCGACGTGGACGACGACGGTACCCTCGGCATTCGAAGGCGGCGCGTCAGCGGGCACGACCGGCACCAGGTTGAACAGCAAGACGGCGACGAGCCCAAGGACAGACAGGACGTGCTGACGGCGCGCGAACATGGCAAACCCCGAGGTCGGAGGATGCGGCGGCTTAAGCCGCTGCTGAAACCCACCCGGGGAAGTTCAGGGAGCCTGCACTTCGCGCGTGCGGCATGCGCCAGCTGTGTCGAAACTCCTCTACGGAGTTTCGCCTTGGCACGGCGAAATGTAGAGATCCCGCGTGCCATCCCCGCACAGCTGCCCGTAGACCATCGCGGCTCAGCGTGATCGTGTTGCGTCGCCTTGCATCGGCACGGCAGGTCGCGCTGCCGCATGAACCACGCGGCGGGCAACGCTCGCGCGCAACGAGCCTGCCTTTCGCTATCGACAAACCCGCGAGCTGGCGGACTCATTTCCCCCCAAGCCCCCCTCGCGACGTTGCGGTGTTACGGCGGCATCCCACGGCGTGGTCTCCTGATCGTGCGACACCGGTGGCTCGTCCCGTGCGCGCCTACCGGAACGCCTTGCCCAGGTGGGGGCGTTCGCCCTCGACCAGCGCCAGCACGCGGTCGACGATGTCGTCCGGCGACAGCACGAGGTCCACCACGCCGGCGTCGATGCCGGCGAAGGGAAGGTTCGGTGCCTGGGCGCGCGACGGGTCCACGGCGACGGTCACGCCTCCGGCGCGTTGGACGGCGCGCAGGCCCTCGACGCCGTCGCGGCCGTAGCCGGAGAGCAGCGTGGCCACGACGCGCGGGCCGTACTCGGCGGCGAGGCTGATGAGCAGGCGGTCGATGTTGGGATGGAGCCGCTGCGCCGGCGGGAACACGTCGAGCCGGCCGTCGCGCACGATGAGATCCTCGGACAGGTGCGGGTAGTACACGTGGTTGCGCTCCACCGCCAAGCCCGGCTCGGCCATCACGGCGCGGAAGCCGCTGTCCTTCGGCAGCAGCTTGCTCCAATCGAAGTGGTGGTCGCCGGCGCGGTGGTAGATGATGAACAGGCAGGCACGGTCGCGGTGCGCCAGGCGGCGCACCAGCTCCAGCATCGGCGGGATGGCTCCGGCGGAGCCGGCCACGACGCCGATGCGGTGGGGGGCGAGGTCGGCCAGCCCCCCTGGGCTCATGCCGCGCCTCGTTCGAGCAGGTGCCCGAAGTCGTGCATGCCCCGGACCTCGGGGAAGCGCGGGCCGAACAAGGCCACAGCCTCGCGGGAGTAGATGCAGACCACGCGCGGCATGCCGCCGGCGTGCGCGCGCAGCCCGGATTCGAACGCGACGTGCCGGGACACGCTGGAGCCCCGCGCCGAGCCCTCGGCGTCGATGACGAGCAGCACGCCGCCCCCCGCCGGGGCGACGAGGCCGCGCACGAAGCCGTCCAGGTCGCCGTCCGGGATGCGCGGCTCGACGCGCCGCGCCGCAGGGGCGACGCGCTCGCGGCGCACGCCGAGCACGCGCAGCTCCTCGTCCTGGTCCTCGGCCGCGGCGAGGCAGGCGTCGAGCGCTTCCTCGAGGCCGATGCCTTCGCTGCGCAGCACGGCGTGGCCCCCCTGGGGCACGTCCTGCAGGAAGCTCGCCAGCTCCTCCCGCTGGATGGAGAGCCCGCCGGTCGCCATGCCCGGGGGGTGGGCCCCGCCTCGCCTTGAAGGTTCGCGGACGTTGCCGAGCGCCACGCTTGACCCATCCATGGCGAAGACGAGCCTCGCGCTCCCCCCACTTGGGCATGGTTCAAGGCCGGGAACGCCCTAGGTTCAAGGCCGGAAACGCCCTAGCATGTGCGATGGCGCCCCCGACCACACCTGCCAGCCAGGAGCAGGCGAGCCGGGGGAGCGCACGGCCCCAGGTCGTGGCCATCGGCGCCTCGGCGGGCTGGTTCGAGGCGTTCACCGAGCTGCTCCACGCGCTTCCCGCGGACACGGGCCTGGCCTTCGTGCTCGTCGTGCACCTCGACCCGCGGCACGAGAGCCGCATGTCGCAGGTGCTGCAGCGCATGACGGCCATGCCGGTGCAGGAGGTGGAGCAGGACATGCCTGTCCTGCCCGACCACGTGTACATCATCCCGGCGAACGCCCAGCTCGCCCTCCGGAACGGCGCGCTCCACCTCGCGGCGCGCGACCTCGGGAAGCCGAACACGCACGTCATCGACCGCTTCTTCCGCTCCGTGGCCGAGGACGCCGGGCCGCGCGCCCTGGGCGTCGTGCTGTCCGGCGCGCTGTCCGACGGCACGGAGGGCCTGAGGCACATCCGGGCCGCGGGCGGCTTCACGTTCGCGCAGAGCCTGGAGTCGGCCAAGTACCGCGAGATGCCCTGGAACGCCATCTCGTCCGGCAGCGTGGACTTCGTCATGCCCCCGCAGGAGATCGCCGCGGAGCTGGCCCGCATCGCCCGGCAGGGCCCGCCGGACGACAAGGGCCCACCCATCGAGGGCGAGGACCTCGGCGAGCTGCTGAAGGTGCTGCGCAACCGCACCGGCATGGACTTCAGCCAGTACAAGCGCACCACGGTGACGCGCCGCATCCACCGCCGCATCGTGGCCACGCGCAGGGACTCCGTGAGGGAGTACACGGAGCTGGTGCGGACCGACCCGCGCGAGGCGCGCGTCCTGCACGAGGAGCTGCTCATCCACGTCACGCGCTTCTTCCGCGAGGCGGAGATGTACGACGCCCTGCGCGAGCGCATCCTGCCCGGCCTGGTGGCGGGCCGCTCCCCGGAGCAGCCCATCCGCGCCTGGGTCGCCGGCTGCGCCAGCGGGGAGGAGACGTACTCCGTGGCCGTCCTCCTCCTGGAGTACCTGCAGGGAGCCGGGCTGAACGTCCCGGTGCAGGTCTTCGGCACCGACCTGAGCGAGAAGGCCGTGCGGCAGGCGCGCGAAGGCAGCTACCCGGAGACCATCGCCGACGACGTGCCCCCGGAGCGCCTCATCCGCTTCTTCGAGCGCATCGAGAACGGGTACCGCGTGAGCAAGACGGTGCGCGGCGTGTGCGTCTTCGCCGTGCACAACGTGACCAACGACCCGCCGTTCTCGAACATGGACATCGTGAGCTGCCGCAACGTGCTCGTGTACATGGAGCCGGAGCTGCAGCGCCGCGTCCTCGCCACCATCCACTACGCGCTCAAGCCGGGCGGCTACCTCCTGCTCGGCTCGTCGGAGTCCGTGGGCCGCTCCGAGGACCTGTTCGAGGCCGTGGACAAGGACCAGCGCATCTACGTGAAACGCAACGTCCCGACGTACGTCCTGCAGCAGGCGCTCCCGCCCCGGGCCGCGGCCATGCCCCGCCCGGTGCCGGCGCGCGGCCTCGCCCCCGCGACCGAGCAGGACGTGTTCCGGGAAGCGGACCGCATGCTCCTGGAGCGCAGCCCGCACGCGGCGGTGGTCCTCAACGAGCACCTCGAGGTGCTGCACTTCCGCGGCGGGACCGGGCGCTACCTGGAGCACACGCCCGGCCCGGCCAGCCTGAGCATCGTGAAGATGGCCCGGGACGGCCTGGGCATCGAGCTGCGGAAGGCGGTCGAGGAGGCCCAAGCGCAGCGGGCCGCGGTCCGACGCGAGGACCTGCGACTCTCCGACGGGCACAGCGTGACGCTCGAGGCCGTGCCCCTGGACGGCGCGGGGACGGAGCGGTACACCCTGGTCGTGTTCCAGGAGGAGGGGCGCGCGCCGCGGGGTCCCCGCGAGGCGGGGGAGCGCCGCGGCTGGCTCCCCGGCTGGCTCCACGGGCCAGCGCGGTCGCCCGACCGCGATGCGACCCGCGCCGCCCAGCAGCGGGAGCTGGAGGAGACGCGGACCTACCTGCAGCGCCTCATCGAGGACTACGAGGCCACCACGGAGGAGCTGCGCTCGGCGAACGAGGAGGCCGTGTCCACGAACGAGGAGCTGCAGAGCGCCAACGAGGAGCTGGAGACGGCGAAGGAGGAGCTGCAGTCCACGAACGAGGAGCTGACCACGCTCAACGAGGAGCTGCAGCAGCGCAACGCCGACGTGCAGCGCGTGAACAACGACCTGCTCAACCTGCTGCACAGCGTGGGCATCCCCATCATCATGCTCGGGCCGGACCTGCGCATCCGCCGGTTCACGCCGAGCGCGCAGCAGCTGCTCAACCTCATCCCGACCGACATCGGCCGGCCCCTCACCGACCTGCGCCAGCCCTTCCTCCCCGACCTGCGCGGGGAAGTGCTGGGCGTGCTGCACAGGTTCGCCGCCAAGGCCATGGACGTGCACGACCCTCGCGGCCACGCCTACCGCCTGAACATCACGCCCTACCGGACCTCGGACAGCCGCGTGGACGGCGTCGTGCTCGTGTTCCTGCCGGTGGGCACGCCGACCGGGCCCTCGGACGGGCACAAGTAGGGACGCCCGAGGCCGGTCGCTGCCGGCCGTCCAGCCCGCCGCCTCGGACGCCGACGGAAGCGCGGGCCGTTGCGCCGCAAAGCCTTAGGAGGACACTCGGACTCACCTGAAGGGATGAGCGCGCCCGCGCCGCCGCCGACCGCGCACCCGGGCCTCGCGCACGCGGGCGAGGACGCGCGCGGGACGGACGGCGCGACCGGGAAGGGGGCCCGGCCAACGTTGCTGGGCGCGGGCGGCGCGTCGCTCCCCCGGACCTTCCCCGCCGAGGCGATGGACGCGCTGCCGGTCGCGCTGCTCCGCGTGGACGCGCAGGGCCGGCTCCTCGCCGTGAACCAGGCGTTCCTCCACCTCCTCGGCGTGGAGCAGGAAGGGGCGGTGCCGCGCGACCTGCAAGGCCTGCTCGCCGAGCCGGCGCAGCTGGCGTGGTGGTTCCGCGCTGCCCGCGAGCACGGCGAGGTCTCGCTGCGTCTCGTCTTCGCCGGTGCGGCCGGGCGGCGCGTCGCGACGTGGGTCACGATGTGCGCCGCAGGACCGGGGGAGATCGTGGCCCTGGTCCGCGCGGACCGCGCCGAGCCGGCGCGGGGCCCGCCCCGGACCGACCCGCGGGACGTGGAGCGCGCCCTGCACCTCGGCGAGGAGTGGAGCCGCGCCGTGGTGGACGCCGCGGACCAGCTCGGCATCGGCCTCGCCATCAGCCAGGCCGCCCCCGACGGCGAGCCCCGCCTCGTCTTCCTCAACGACGCCGGCGCGGACATCCTAGGACGGCGGCGCGAGAGCGCGGCGGGCGGCCCGGCCTTCCCCGCGCTCGACGCTGAGGCGGAGGCGCACCTGCGCGACCGCGTGCGGACGCCGGCCGGCGCGGGCGAGGCGCCGCGCATCCTGACCACGATGGAGCGCGACGGGCAGGAGCGCGACATCGAGGTCGGCCTGGGCACGGGCGACTATTGGGGGCGGCCGGCCGTGTTCGCCTTCTTCCGCGACGTGACCCGGGAGCGGGAGCTGGAGCGCGCCGAGCGCACCGCGCGGGAGCAGCTCATCGAGCGCCTGGAGGAGAGCGCGCGCTTCAAGACCCACCTGCTCAACACGGCGGCGCACGAGCTGTTCACCCCGCTCACGCCCATCGCCATGCAGGTGGACATGCTGAAGGAGAGCGGGATGGAGGGCGGCGAGCGGCAGCGGCGCGCCGTGGACATCCTCGACCGCAACGTGCACCGCCTCCTGCGCCTGCTCACCGACCTCCTCGACGTGTCCCGCCTGCAGGGCGGCAGGCTGCCGCTCTCGATGCGCCCGGTGGACCTCGTCAGCGTGCTCCAGGAGACCCTCGACATGTACGCCGAGACGGCGCAGCGGCGCGAGGTGGAGCTGGCGCTGGACGCGCCGCCTGCCGCCATCGCCGAGGCCGACCCGGACCGCGTCCAGCAGGTGCTGTCCAACCTCGTCGGCAACGCCCTGAAGTTCACGCCCCCGGGCGGGCGCATCACGCTCCGCCTGACCCCGGGCGAGACGGCATGCCTGGTGCAGGTCGTGGACTCCGGCGCGGGGTTCGCCCCGGAGGACGCGACGCGGCTGTTCGAGGCCTTCAGCCAGCTCGACGCGGAGCACGGCGGCACCGGCCTCGGCCTGTTCATCAGCCGGGGCATCGTCGAGCGGCACGGCGGGCGCATCTGGGCGGAGAGCGCCGGGCCGGGCACCGGGGCCACGTTCTCGTTCACGCTCCCCGCGTCCGCGGCGCGCGAGCCCCCGACGCGCGCGGCGTGAGCGCAAGAGGTCGGGGCCACATCCTTAAGGCAGCGCCCGGCGTCCCAGGCCGGCCCCATGCCCGCCATCGACCGCACGCGCTGGCTCGCCCTCATCGTCATCTGCCTCGGCGTGCTCATGATCGTCCTCGACGTGACCATCGTCAACGTCGCGCTGCCCAGCATCAAGCAGCAGCTCGGCTTCGGCGACGCCAGCCTGGCCTGGGTGGTGAACGCCTACATGCTGACCTTCGGCGGCTTCCTCCTGCTCGGGGGAAGGCTGGGCGACCTGTGCGGCCGGCGCAAGCTGTTCCTCGGCGGCCTCACGTTGTTCACCGTGGCCTCGCTCGCCTGCGGCTTGGCGGACTCGCAGGCCACGCTCGTCGCAGCGCGCGCCATCCAAGGATTGGGGGGCGCGGTGGTCAGCGCCGTCGGCCTGTCCTTGCTCATGAGCATGTTCCGCGAGCCGGGCGAGCTGGCGAAGGCCATGGGCGTGTACGGCTTCGTGGCCAGCAGCGGCGGCAGCATCGGAGCCATGCTCGGCGGCTTCCTCACGAGCGCCCTCGACTGGCACTGGGTCTTCCTCGTCAACATCCCCATCGGCATCGCCGTGTTCGCCCTGTGCCGGAAGCTCGTGCCGGAGAGCCACGCGGGCGGCGAGCGCGTGCGCCTCGACGTGGGCGGCGCGGCCACCATCACCGCCTCGCTGCTCCTGGCCGTGTACGCCGTCATCAACGGCAACGAGGCCGGCTGGACGAGCCCGCGGACGCTGGGCCTGCTCGGCGCGAGCGCCGTCCTGTCCGCGGCGTTCGTCGCCATCGAGGCGCGCGTGCCGGCCCCGCTCATCCCGCTGCGCCTGTTCCGCGAGCGCAACCTGGCGGTGTCGAACGCCATCGGCGTGCTCTGGGCCGCGGCGATGTTCGCCTGGTTCTTCCTCAGCGCGCTGTACCTGCAGCTCGTCCTCGGCTACAGCCCGCTGCAGGTCGGCCTGGCGTTCCTGCCGGCGAACCTGCTCATGGGCTTGCTGTCGCTCGGCGTGTCGGCGAAGCTCGTCGACCGCTTCGGCATCCGCAAGCCGCTCGCCGCCGGGCTGGCGTGCGCGGCGCTCGGCCTGCTCCTGTTCACGCGCGCGCCGGTGGCCGGGGACTTCTGGCTCGACGTGCTGCCCGGCATGCTCCTGCTCGGCTTCGGCGCCGGCATCGCGTTCAACCCCGTGCTCCTCGCGGCCATGGGCGCGGTGGCGCCGGAGGAGGCGGGCATCGCCAGCGGCGTGGTGAACACGAGCTTCATGATGGGCGGCGCGCTCGGCCTCGCCGTGCTCGCCAGCCTGGCCGCGGCGCGCACCAGCGCGGCGGTCGCCGAAGGCGCCGGGCCCCTCGACGCCCTCGTCGGCGGCTATCACGCGGCGTTCCTCGTGGGCGGCGTGTTCGCCGGACTGGCCGCCGCGCTGGGCGCTGGCCTCCTCCGCCCCACGGAGGTCCCCGCGGACCTGCACGGAGCGGCGGGGCACGCGCCGGTGCACGAAGCCCCGCTGCAGCGCTGAGGCCAGGCTCCCCCCGGCGACCTATGTCGGGATTCCCGCGGGTCCGCGCATGGGGCGCGCCCCGTCGCGCATGCGACCCGCGCACCTCGCATCGCTTCAAGCCAGGGCTTCCAGCACGATGTCGGCCAAGACCCCGAGCAACCGCTCGCCCTCCTCCGCCGTGGCCGTCGCCGGATGCCCGCAGTACGCCTGGTCCAGGCCGAGCTCGCGGAAGGAGCGCTTCCCCTCGCGGATGGCCGCGGCCAGGTCCACCTCGCGCGGCGGGAGGTCGCGGTGGGACCCATCCACGCGCTCCGGGGCGACGGCGAGCAGGATGCTCGTCTCGAACTCGCCGGCGTGGCACGCCCCGGTCGCGAACTCGCCGCCGATGCGCTGCGCGTGGACGCGGCGCGTGACGTCCGGGAACACGGTCCGGGCCGCGTCCAGCTCGGCCATCGCGCCCTTCACGGCGCGCATGTGCTCCGGGTCGAAGTGCAGGTTCACGAGCGCGACCCGCGCCGCGCCCAGGCGATGCAGGGCTTGCACCGTGTTCACCACGATGCGGCGCTCGCTCTCGGCGTCGATGCTGACCGTGCCCGGGAAATCCGCGGCGAAGGACGCGGCGGTGGTGGCGATGGCGGGGGCCACGAGCGCGACCTTGCCCTGCGCCCGCAGCCGCTCCGCGCATCGCCGCGCCAGCGCGAGGGCCAGGAGGCTGTCCGTCTCCAGGGGCAAGTGCGGCCCGTGGGCCTCGATGGCCCCCAGGGGCAGGAGGACGATGGCCCGCTGCGCGGCGAGCTCGGCGACGCGCGTCCACGGCTCGCTGGCGAACTCCATCAGGGCCGCCTGCTCAGGTCGGTGTCGAAGGTCTGCCCCAGCCCGGCCTTGGCCAGCTCCTCGCGCAGCTTCTTTCGCTCCACCTTGCCCCGGTCGTTGCGCGGCAGGTCCTGGACGAAGCGCACGCGGCGCGGGAACTTGTATGCGGCGAGCCTGCCCTTCACGAAGCGCGCGATGTCCTTGGCCAGGGCCTCGTCCTGCGCCGCGCCCGCCTTGGCCACGACGAAGGCGATGGGCTTGTCCAGGCCTTGCTCCTGGTAGGCGACGAGCGCGCACTCCTGCACCGCCGGGTGCTGCAGCAGGCAGTCCTCGACCTCGAGGGGCGAGACGAACATGCCGCCGACCTTGAGCAGGTCGTCCGCCCGGCCGCAGTACCAGTAGCGCCCGTCCGCGTCGCGGCGGAACAGGTCGGCGCTCCGCACCCAATCCCCGTGGAACGTCTCCTTCGACTTCTCGTGCGCCTGCCAGTAGCCGACGCCCACGCTGTCGCCCTTCACCCAGAGCGTGCCGATGTCGCCGTCGGGAAGCTCGGTCCCTTGCTCGTCCGTGAGCTTCGCCTCGAAGCCGGGCACGAGCCGGCCGAGGGAGCCGGGCACGACGTCCCCGGGCGCGTTCGTGATGTAGATGTGGAAGGTCTCGGCGCTGCCGATGCCGTCGAGGATGTCCACGCCGAAGCGCTGCTTCCAGCGGTGGAACAGCTCCGGGGGCAGGGCTTCCCCCGCGCTGATGACGCACCGCAGCGAGGACAGGTCGTGCTTCGCCGCGTCCGGATGGCTGACCATGGCGTTGATGCTCGTCGGCACGCTCGTGAGGATGGTGGGCTTGAAGCGCGCGATGGCCTCGAACAGCACCTCGGGCGTGGGCTTCTCAGGGAAGAGGCAGGTCGTGGCCCCGACAGCGAAGGGGAAGAACAGGTTCGAGCCCGTGCCGTAGCCGAAGAACAGGCGCGCGACGCTGAGCGTCACGTCGTCCTGCGTCATCCTGAGGACCTGCTTCGCGTAGCGCTCCGTGAGCCAGGGGAAGTCGTGCTGGAGGTGCACGACCGCCTTCGGCTTGCCCGTCGAGCCGCTCGTGAACAGCCAGTAGGCGGGGTCGTCCGGGCCGGAAGGCCACGGCTCGCACGTGCTCGTGCCGCGCACCGCGTCGCCCCAGGAGTGGAACAGCTGGCCTGGAGGCGGCGCGCCGAGGACGATGACGCCGCGCAGCAGCGGGAAGTGCTCCATGACGGGCCCGAGCTTGGCCGCGACGTCGGCGTCGCACAGCAGCGCGGAGCAGCGCGTGTAGCCCACGTAGTACGCGAGGTCCTCCGCGGGCAGGAGCGGGTTCACCATGGCCACCACGCCCCCGATGCGCAGCGCGCCGAAGATGCCGGCCGCGAACTCCGGCACGTCGGGCATGCTGATGAGCACGCGCTCCTCGGGGCGCACGCCCAGGGCGCGCAGGGCGTTGCCGACGCGGTCCGATTCCTGCGCGACGCGGCCGTACGTCCAGGCGTCGGTGCGCGTGCGGATGGCGACGCGGTCGCCTTTTGCTTCCTTCAGGCGGTCGTACAGGAAGTAGTCCGCCATGCTGGCGCTGGGCATGCCGCGACTGCGACCGTCGCGGACGGGCAAGTACGTTGTGCCACAGGAAGGGCGGAGCGGTCAAGGCGCGGCTGACCGCTGAGGGGGCATGGTCGTGCGCATCCGCCTGCTCCTGCCCGCCCTCCTCGGGCTGCTCGTGGGGCTCGCCCTGCTGCCACGCGTGCCGCTGGCCGGCGCGCTGGTCGCGGTGTTCGGCGGGTGCGGGGTGCTGGCCGGTCTCGGGACGGGCTGGAAGGCAGACCTGCCCAAGGTGGATGCGCCGCACCATGGCCCGGACGACGGATGCTTCTGACTCCGTGGAGGCCCCGCGCGATGCCGGTCCTCAGCCATTTCCTAGGAACCGAATGCCCCTCCTTCAAGTAGAAGCGCTCGTCGGCCGCGCTGTGTTGCGACTTGTAACGGGCCCCGCCAAAAGCTCCTTGCCTCGCGCAGCGCACCGGGGCAGCATGGAAGCCATCCCTTCCGGCGACGACGCTCACCGCCTTCCGCCCGCCCCGGCGTGCGGGTATGGGACCCGCAACGCGACCTCGTGCCGCCGCCCGCCCCTCGCTGGAGGCGGCGGGCGCTGCTCGCGCCACGCCGGGCTGCCCTCGACGCAGGCCGAGCGGGACGCGGCGAAGCGCGCCGCCCTGCGCCACGGTTATTACCTGAGCGGCTTCCTCGACGAGACCGAGCGCGAGATGTTCGAGCGCATCTGCGAGGGCGAGGTGGACCCGGAGGAGCTGTGTCGGCAGACTGCGGCGGCGCTCTACATCCGCGCCATGCGCATGACCTTCTGGGAGAGCGAGGACGGCGAGGCGTCGCCGCTGACGACGCAGGCCTTCGCCGAGCTGCGGCAGACGCTCGAGGCCCGCGGCTTCGGTGCCATCAACGCGAAGCGCATCGCCCGCCAGCGCGAAGCCAGCCTGGGAGGCGTGGACGCGTGACCGTCGCGGTGGCGGTGCGACGCCAGGACACGGCCGTCCCGCGGCTGGTCGTCGTCGAGGTCGAGGGCAGGGAGGGATGGTACCGCGAGGCGATGCCGGACGGCGATGGCGAGCTGCTCGCCGAGGTGCGCGCCGCGGTCGAGGGCGACCCGGAGAGGATGCTGCGCGACCTCGCGGCCGTGGCCATCCTGCGGTTCGAGCGGCTGTTCTTCTGGGAGGGGCTGCACGACCGGCCGGATGGGCGGGTGACCCAGGCGTTCAACGCCGCGCTCCAGGCCATCATCGCGCTGCCGCAACACGAGGGCGTGTGCCCGACGTGCAGGAGGAGCGAGACGCGTTGATCCCCCGAGGCGGTCCAGGTGTCACCGAGGAGGCGCACTGTGGCAGACCGGGCAGCGTTCGGTGGCAAGGCCTGAGCCTCACGCTGCCAAGAACGCGCTGCGGTGGCTCTCCGTTGTGGTCGAGATATGCGCTTCGCACGGCACGCATCCCGCGGCATCGAACCCGCGGATGACAGCGGCGTACGGCAGGTCGAAGGCGAACGCGAGGATGCAGCACCAACCGTAGCCTTCGACGAGTCCGTTCCGCACCGCTACTCACTCGTACGACACATCTTGTTGTCGCACGCGCCGCAGCCGTTCGTCGAGACGGCGTTCGCCGCCGCGGGGCACCCAGCAAACGAACTCGAGGTCCGGCATGTTCCTGCCCACCGGCTTGCTGCGCGAGCCAGTCCTTGACGACGCGCGTCGCGCGGCAGTCGTCCTCGTTGTACGCGAGCACGCGCTGGAGCTTGTCGGCGTTGCCGACGGCGTCCTTGACGTACGCGAAAAACAGCGCGATGGACTCCATGCCGTTCACGTCGTTGCCGCGCCAGCGAAAGCCCATGTACGGCGCGACCTTCTTCAGGCTCGTGCTGTACGTCGGGAATGCGAAGCCGCGCGTCGCCGTCCGGTACAGGTCGTGCATGTACGGGAGGAGCATGCG
>JAIVGT010000314.1 GCA_020201485.1 Halobacteriales archaeon | reverse complement strand
AAGCTCACGGACAACCTGAACGTGGGCAAGGCGACGCTGAACGTGTTCTTCGTGGACGAGGACGGCAACCTGGTGCGCGCCGTGCAGCAGGGCGTGACCACGCCCGCCCCCATCCCCATGCTCCAGAGCAGCCCGACGAAGGCGGGCAGCACGAACCGCGCCACGGCCGCGACGTACACCGCGGACTTCACCCCCGGCCTGCCCCTCAGCCAGGGCGCGGGGCAGTACGCGTTCCAGGTCGAGGCGAGCGATGCCGCCGGCTCCGCGGCGAACCAGCCCTCGGACGGCAGCCTGCCGGCGTTCGTGAACCTCGACGACCTGTTCGGCCCGACCATCGACGCCAAGCTCGGCGTGGGCGGCGAGCCGGGCCAGGACAACCTGGACGTGGAGCAGCACGTCGCGGTGAACGTCACCGCGACCATCACGGACAACGGCGACATCGTCCCGGGCAGCGGGGACAACGTGGACCCGGCCACGGTCAAGGTCAGCATCAGCCGCAACGGCGCGCTCGTGGACACGAAGGACATGCCGCGCGTGAGCGGGAGCACGACGCAGTACGCGCTCATCCTGGACGAGACGACGCTGACCGGCACCGGCTCCTACCTGCTGGAGTTCACGGCCAGCGACCTGCGCGGCCAGGAGAGCACGCTCACCCGGACGCTGAACGTCCTCGTGAACCTCGACCCGGTCGTGGTCGTGACCAGCCCAGGCGCGGGCACGGACGGCGTGCGCGCCATCGGCGGCGGCATCCCGGTCGTGTTCACGGTCACGGACAGCAACGTGAACGAGACGAGCGGGATCCTCGTGGAGGTCGCGTCCGGCACGAACGGGACCTTCGCACCCATCACGAGCGCGGTCGTCACGCGCGTCAGCACGAGCGTCATCACCGTGGCCGTGAGCCTGGCCACGGAGGGCGCGGCGCAGGTGCGCGTCACGGCCACCGACACCCTGGGCAACGCCACGAGCGCCACGGCCAGCGTCCTGGTGGACGCGACGCCGCCGAGCGGCGTGAGCATCAACGTCGACCCGTTCGAGATCACGTCCGGGCACGCCGTGCAGGGCGCGAGCGGGCTCATCATCGCCCCGTCGGCGAAGCTGTTCGTCACGGCGAGCGACGCCGCCGGGCTGGGCACGGTCGTGGTGTCGGCGCAGCCCCAGGCGGGCGGCACGGTGCGCAACCTGACGCTGACCACGCCGACGCAGCGCTTCTCGCTGCAGGACGTGCTCGCCGCGGCGCTGGACGGCATCTACGTGGTGAACGCGCGGGCCACGGACGCCATCGGCAACTCGGTGACCGCGCCCCAGGCCACGGTCACCGTGGACGGCACGGCCCCGAGCGTGCAGCAGCCCCTGGTCGCCGCCAACCCGGTGACGGTCACGGTGGACGACCCGGGCGCGGGCGTGAAGAGCGTCGAGGTCCTGTGGGGGGCGAGCGCGAGCGCGCTCAGCCAGAGCTTCGGCCTGAGCCACGGCACGGGCAACGCCTGGACGGGCAGCTTCCCGAGCGGCACGACGGGCACGGTGTTCTACAAGGTGCGGGCCACGGATGCCGTGGGCAACGCGGCGCCGGACGCGCAGTGCGGGACGGGCGCGTGCAGCGTCGTGCTCAGCGGCGTGACCACGCCGCCCACCGTGCAGCTCCAGGTCAAGGTCGGCGGCACGCCGGTCACGGCCGGGGGCACGGTGCGCGGCGACGTGAGCATCGGCTGGACGGCGGTCAACGCCGGCGGCCAGAGCGTGCCGGTCACGGTGCGCGTCACGGACAGCGCCGGCCAGCCGCAGACGCTGGGCACGGACCTGGCGAGCGGCCCGGTCACGTGGGACTCGACGGAGGCCAAGGACGGCACGTGGACCATCACGGCCACTGGCACGGACGGGGCCCTGACGAACAGCGCGAGCTTGCAGGTCGTGGTGCGCAACCTGCGCGTGGCCAGCGCGGAGCCCATCCCGGCGAACGTGCCAGCCAGCGGCTCCTTCCTCCTGAGCTTCGACGTCAGCCACCCGACGAAGAAAGTCAAGGGCGTGGTCGCGGTCCTGAAGGTGGGCAGCCAGTCGGAGAGCGTCACGCTGTTCGACGACGGCACCCACGGCGACAAGTCCGCCAAGGACGGCAAGTGGGGCGCGAGCTATACCCCACGCCTTAAGGGGACGTACAGCGTGGACCTCCAAGTGACGTACGACGATAATTCGTCCGGCACCGTCGCCGGCGTGGCCACGTTCCAGGCCGAGGGCAACGGCGCGACCCTGGTCAACCCGACGCTGGTCGCCCCCATCGCCATCCTGGCCGTGCTCGTCATCGCCCTCGGAGGCTTCGGCATCCGGAGGTGGAAGTAGACGATGGCGGAGGCATGGCAGCAGCGCGTCCCGGTCATCGGGCGCTGGGCACCGCGCCAGCGGCGCAAGGCGAGCATGGCGAGCACGATCGCCGCCATCGCCCTCCTCGGCTTCGCCATCGTGGCCATGCTCAGCGTGCCTTCGGGGTCCCAGACGGGCACGTTCCTGCTCGTCATCCTCGTCCTGCTGCTCGTGACCTTCGTCTTCCAGGCCCTGGTCGTGGTCACGGGCCTGAAGCAGGCCCCGGCGGCGCAGGCCGAGGGCAACCCGGCGTGGCAACAGGCCTATTCCCCCCCGCGCGCCGCCGCGCCGGCGACGCCGCCCGCCATGGCCCCGGCCGAGGCGCAGCTCACGCTGAAGTGCAGCTCCTGCGGCACGGTGTTCGACGTCATGGACACCGGGGAGCGGCCCTTGCGGCACACCTGCCCCGGCTGCGGCGTGCAGGGCGAGCTGAGCGAGGCGGACCTGGGCCCGGCCCCGGCCGTCGGGCCGACCATCACGCTGAAGTGCAGCTCCTGCGGCACGGTGTTCGACGTCACGGACACCGGCGCGCGGCCCCTGCAGCACGTCTGCCCCGGGTGCGGGAGCGAGGGCGTGCTGCGCGAGGAGGACCTCCCGGCTCCGGTGAGCCTGGCCCCGGCCCCGGCGCCGGTCGTGGCCAGCCCGCCCGTGCAGCAGGCGAGCCGCTCCGTCGCGGGCGGCGTGCGCGTGAAGACGCTGAAGCTGCGCTGCAAGAACTGCAGCACGGTCTTCACCCTGCGCGACAACGGCGACCGGCCGCTGTACCACGAGTGCCCGGGCTGCAAGGCCACGGGCGTGCTGCGCTGAGCGTCGCGCGCGTGCCGCGGCCCGCGGACGGCCCTGACAGGTCCGGGCGAAACCGGCCTCGTGGTTTCCTCTCGTTCCGTCCTTTGTGGGAGCGTGGGCACGCAGGGAGTGCAGAGAACTTCGTTGCATCCCCGTTCAAGGCTCAGCGCGCGTTGGTCCCCGTGGCTTGGGAGGCCATTCCGTTGCACCGCGCTGCGCTCTTGCTGCTCGCCGGGTCCCTGCTCGTCGCCGGGCTCGCCGCCGCCAACCCCATAGTGACCATCCCCACGCGTGACGCGTTTGGGCCTCGCCGCGTCCGGCCAGGTGGCCGGGGGGGTGGCCGCGGCCGATGCCGCCGGATTCGCCGCGAGCGCCGCGACGGACGCGCAGGGCGTGCCCGTGCCGGACCCGATGGACGACGGCATCGCCATCCCGACGGACCAGGCCCGGCAGCTCCTGACCGACACCGGCGCGTTCGGCGCGGCCAGCATCCGCGGCGTGGCCCTCGTGGCCAACGTCGCGTCGGACGGCCTGGGAAGCATCGCGAGCACGAAGCTCGCGGAAGCGGGCTCGGTGCGCGACGCCAGCCTCGACCTGAGCACGGCGGGCGTCGCCATGGGCGCGGACGTCGCCGTCGCCAGCCAAGCCTCGACCTGCACGAGCGTCGGCGCCCTGGCGCGCATGGACGCGTGCCAAGCGGGCTCCATGGGCGGCGTGGCCATCGTGCAGCAGGCGCAGCTCCAGGCG
>JAIVGT010000125.1 GCA_020201485.1 Halobacteriales archaeon | reverse complement strand
GGCCCCCGGCCTGCTCCGCCTGCTCCACCCACTGCTGCTTCAGCGCGGTCGCGCGCAGGCCGTCGTAGGCTGGCTCCTGGGCGTGCGCGCGGTGGACCTCGGCGACCGCGGCGTCGAGGGCACGCATCGCCTCCGGCGTGCGCAGCAGGCCCTGCTCCTCGTCGCCCTGGTTGCTGACCATGACGAGGTTCACCCGGCCCGGCTTGGCGAGCATGGCCTGCGCCGTGTCCAGGCGGACGAAGACGTCCGGGGCGTTGAGGAACCCGCCGCGCCCCGGCTCGGCGGCGACGAAGCGCACGGTGAAGTTCCGCGATTCCAGGGTGATGCGGCCGGTCACGTTCTCCAGGAGGGGCCTGGCCTGCTCGCTGCCCTCGACCTGCTGGAGGAAGTCCTGCAACACCCGCAGGTCGTGCACCTCGTAGAACACGAGGGCGATGAGCGTGAACTTCTGCGACACGGCCGCCTTCGCCCCGACGAGGGCGTGCCACGTGCCCGGCTGCGCGCTCGCGTTGAGCAGGGCGGGCGCGTCGGGCGCGCCGATGGTGCCGTTCCCGTTCCACGACGCGTTGCCGTCGGGCGCCTGCAGGCCGACGTCGAGGTCGGCGACGTCGTTCGCGCTCCCCCAGAGCAGGACCGCGGTCACGCGCGCCGCTCCTGCTTCCACGGGCACGTCGAAGCTGGCCTCGCCCGGCACGGTGCCGTACACAGGAGGCAGCCCCGGCAGCAGCGCGCCCGGACCCGCGCCCGCCGTGAGCGAGCCGTTGAAGACGAACACGCGCGGCACGAGCAGGTCGGGGCGCTGCGCGTAGCGGATGGTCAGCGTGTCGCCCGGCTTGGCCTCGAGCTTCTGCGCCAGGCGCTCGTTGATGACGGCGTCGTCGGGCCCCAGGCCTTGCAAGGTGTGGAGCTGGCCGTCCGTGCCGCGGTACGGGCCGAAGGCCGTGTCGCGCTCCGTGTCCACGCCGATGAGCGCTGCGCGCGGCTCGCCCAGGCGCGTCGCCGCATGCTGGACCGCCACGTCCTCGACGATGAGCGGCTCGACCCCGTCGCTCACGGCGCGCACCTCCGCGTCCTGCGCGATGCTCACGCCCGCATCCTGCGGGAAGTACAGGCTGCCCTGCACGCCGATCGTCTCGTCGAGCGGGCCGAAGGCCTGGATGGCGCTCTGCCGCACCCCCCACGTCATCGAGTCGCCGGTGGCGAGGGAGCCGCTGATGATGGCCGTGCCCACCATCAGGCCGAGCGCGATGGCCAACGCCTGGGCCTTGCGCCGCTGCAGGTTGCGCAGGGCCATGCGCAGCAGGATGGGCCGGCGAAGCGCGCTCACCCCGACGAGGGCGAGGAGGAGCAAGGCCGGAAGCAGGAGCCAGAGCGTGCCCATGTCACGCCTCGTACCCGACCGGGTCCTCGAGGCCGGCCTCGCGGAAGCCCTTGCGCCGGAGCCGGCAGGAGTCGCACCGGCCGCACTGCTTTCTCCCGCCCAGGTAGCAGCTCCACGTGAGGTGCAGCGGGGCCTTGCGCTCCAGGCCGAGGTGCACGATGCCGGCCTTGCTCAGGTGGACGAGCGGGGCCTCGATGCGGATGGCCCTGCCTTCGATGCCGCGCCTCGTGCCCAGCCGCGCTGCCTCCTCGAAGGCGCGCAGGTACTCCGGGCGGCAGTCGGGGTAGCCGCTGTAGTCCACGGCGTTCGCCCCGATGAACACCGCGTCCGCGTCCAGGACCTCGGCCCAGCCGGCGGCGATGCTGAGGAACACGGTGTTGCGCGCCGGCACGTAGGTCGGGGGGATGTCCGCGGCCATGACGTGCGCGTCGCGGTCCTGGGGCACGGCGATGGCCTGGTCGGTCAGGGCGCTGCCGCCGAGGGCCGCGAGGTCCACGCGCACCGTGCGGTGCTCCGCGCCCAAGGCGCGCGCCACGTCGCGGGCCGCCTGCAGCTCGCGCGCATGGCGCTGGCCGTAGTCGATGCTCAGGGCGTGCAGGCGGAAGCCGCGGTGCTGCGCCTCGCTCGCCGCGACGCAGGAGTCCAGGCCCCCGCTGAGCAGGACGACGGCGCGGCGCATCGGAGCACGATTCGCCCCCGGCCCTTAAGGGTTGCTGGCGCGACGTGCTATTGGGACAATGCTTGGAGCGCTGGCGAGCTGGAGCGCCCCGCCTGCCAGGCGAGGACCACGAGCGGCACTCCCAAGCCCATGAGCACGACACCGCGAGGTTCGATAAGATACCCGCGCTGCCCGTCCTTCGCCACGCAGCGCAGCGTCCCCAGGTTGCGCAACGCCAGGGCGATCGCCTCGTCCCCGGCGCCCACGGCCCGCTTGATCTCGCGGAACCGCGCCGGACCGGCCAGGAGCACGCCCATGATGTCGATGTGCCAACGCCGCATGCACAGCCGCGCGAAGCGCCGGGCAGCGTCGAGCTCCTTCGCCTCGCCGTGCGCCTGCTGCCGGGCTGCGACGACGCGCGCCGCGACGCGCAGGTAGCCGTCGAGGTCGGCGCTGCCTGGCGGCCCGGCGACGACGCGAGGCTCCTCCGGGGCGAGCACCCCGCGGGCGTTCTCGACGTGACCCAAAGCCATGACGTGCACGCCGAGGGCGACCCGCCGCCCCGGCACCGTGAGGGCGTAGGCCACGCGCAGCGGCGAACCGGTAATGATGCGACGCTCGAGCAGCCCCGCCGCCACGAGCGGCGCCAGCTGCGCCGACAGGCTCTCCCCGGCAAGGGAGCCTAGCGCGTGCCGGATGCCGTTGAAGCTGCGCTCGCCCTTTTCGAGCAGGAGCAGCGTGTCGAAGACCCAGCGGCGGCAGACGAAGCGTTTCGTCGCGCGCAGGTCGGCCCCCTCCATCGTGCCTTCGGGCAGCACCAGGCCGTTTCCGCCGATGCGCGCCGCCATCGCCAGGCCCCGTCCCGTGAGGTCGGCCAACCCGCGGCGCTCATCCGCGGCGAAGGGAGGCACGTCGTCCACGCTCGGCAAGACCAAGGCCATGAGGGTTGCTCCAGGCCGCCTGACCTGCTCCAACCCGCTTGACGTTTCTTGTCATGTCCGCAAGGGCCCTACGGTAGAGCATGACCGACAACCTGGCGGCCTACAAGGCCCAGCAACGAGCTGGCTGGAAGAACTTCGCGCCCATCGAGGTGCACACGACGAAGCCCGCGGCGCACCTCGTGCACGTCGCCGGAGTCTGCCCGGGGCAGCACGCCCTCGACGTCGGGTGCGGGACGGGCGTCGTCGCCATCACGGCCCGCCGCGCCGGGGCCACCGTGACCGGTCTCGACCTGACGCCGGAGCTCCTCGCACGCGCGAAGGAGAACGCCGGCACCGCCCAACTCGAAGACATCACGTGGCGCGAGGGCGACGCGGAGGACCTGCCGTTCGGCGATGCCAGCTTCGACGTCGTCCTGAGCCAGTGGGGCCACATGTTCGCCCCGCGCCCGGAGATCGCGACGCAGGAGCTGCTCCGGGTCCTCCGCCCCGGCGGGACGCTCGCGTTCACGACGTGGCCGCCGGAGAGCGGCATCGGGACGATGTTCGGCATCGTGGCCAAGCACCTGCCACTGCCCGCCGGGGTGACGCCGCCCGTGGCGTGGGGCGACGTGGCGACCGTGCGCCATCTGCTCGGGAACGCCGTCCGGGGCCTGCACTTCGAGCGGGGGACGCTCGAGTACGTGGCCCTCAGCCCGCAACACCACCGGGCCGAGATGGAGCAGACGAGCGCGCCGGTCGTGAAGCTCGTCGCCGACTTCGCCAAGGACCGGGCCAAGCTGGCGCAGTTCCGGGGGGAGCTGGACGCGGCGTTCGCTGCCTGTTTCCGGGACAACGTCGTGCGCCTCGACTACCTCGTGACGCAGGCGACGAAGGTGTGAGCTACGGCGGGGCGCGGCGCGCCCATGCGCCCTTGCCATAGCCCTCATCC
>JAIVGT010000124.1 GCA_020201485.1 Halobacteriales archaeon | reverse complement strand
TGGAGGAAGGCGATGAGCACCGAGGAATCCACGAGGACGCTCATCGGTCGAGCCCGTACACCGCGCGGTCCAGGTCCGAGGCCGCGTCCGTGGGCTCCGGCAGGTCGAACTGGAACCGCGCCCACGACCTCGTCCGCGCCTCGCCCGCGGCGACCATGCGCTCCTTCGCGACGAGGGCGTTCTCCAGGATGCGGTGGAACAGCTCGTGCTGGGCGATGTTCTCGCCCGTCCGCAGGGCGACCTCGTGGAGGAGGCGGTCGAACTGCCGCTTGTCCTCCTCCCGCACCTTGATCGAGGCGAACGCCATGGCCGTGAGGTAGAAATTGGTACACGATATAGTTTTCTCGGAATCGCGCGGGCGGTCGGGGCACCGGGCCGCGCCGCCGCCGCGCCACCGCCGCGCCACGCTGTCGCATGGCGGCGGTGACGCGTCAACCCGTGCCAGCGCCCTGCAGGAAACAAGCTGCAAGCGCGCTTGGCCGCGCGCCCTGCTGGGGCATCATGCGCCTGGTCCCGCTCGCCATCGCCGCGCTGCTGCTCGTGCCCGTCAGCGTCGTCGCCTCCCACGCCTTGGCCACGACCTCGGTGCCCCCGCCGACCGACGACAGCCCGCCGCCGCGCCAGGTGGACGGCGCGACCACGCAGCGCTTCCTCGACACGTGGAACGCGCGCCTCACGGACGACGCCTGGCTGCAGGGCTACCTCGCCGACAGCGCCCCGGTCCAGGATGAGTTCAGCAGCCTGAGCGAGGCGGCCAAGGCCGACCTCACGCACAGCCTGCTCGACGAGATCCTGCAGCAGGACCCGGAGATGGTGGCGCGCGTGCACCCGCCCGGCGCGCCACAGGAATGGGGCGCGCGCGAGAACTTCACCCTCACCTTCCTGCGCGGCGTGGTCTTCGACAAGGCCAGCCTGAAGCAGGACATGGCGGAGCCGGCCGAGGCCGCGCTGCCCAACATCGTCGCAGCGCGGGAGAGCGTGCCCGTCGCGCGCGACCCCCTCACCGGCGCGGTCCTCGCGCCGGGCGAGACGATGGACGCGCACCTGCAGGCGAGCCGCACCGCCACCGCCATGCCCGTCGCCGCGCTCCTCGACGCCGCGCCCGGCCTCGCCGGCGCGGTCGCCCCGGTGGCGGAGCAGGCCATGCCCGTGGACCCGGCCCCGGTCTTCACGATGTCCGCCGTCGCCAGCCCGGTCCCGTTGCAGCCCGGCTTCGGCGCGCTGCCCGACTTCCCCCTCCCGGGCGTGGGCGACGTGCAGCCCACCGCCACCGGCCTCGTCCCCCTGCTCACGTACCAGGCGTGCTCGCAGCCTGTCACGGGCTCCCCCGTCTGCGCCCCGATGGCCGTGCCCCTCGGCACGCCCGTCGTGCTCAGCGTGGACGGCACGCACACCCTCCTCGTGGAGCTCCTGCCCATCCCCGTCCCGGCGACGACGGACGCGGCGAGCGTGCTCGGCGCCGTGCAGGACCTGCCCCCGCCCGCCTTGAACCTGCAGCTCCGCGTGCACAGCCTCACCGGCCCGGTGCCGGCGAAGGCCTGGGTCCTGCTCGCCCTGCCCGACGCCTCGCTCCTGCCGACGAAGCTGCTGCGCGTGGGCGTGGATGCGACCGGCTCGCGCCTGCCCGATGCCAGCGTGCTCACCTTCCACGTGGACGACCTGACGCAGCTCTGGAACGGCCACGCCAGCGGCAAGCTCGATGCGACGTTCACGAACCCGGGCCTGCAGCTCACGATGATGGGCGAGCTGGACGACCTCGACGTGAGCGGCGTCGCGTCGAACCCGACCATCGTCGCCGCTGGCCTCGCGCCCGTGCGCGACCTGGACGTGGCCTTCGACGCGCAGCTCGACGGCAGCCGCGCCGTGGCGAACATCACCACGAGCGGCCCCACGCTGCTCACCTTCACCTACGCCGCCCTGCGCAACGCCCTGAGCACGACCGCGCAGGCCAGCCTCGACCAGTTCCCCGGCTACGCCCAGGTGCGCTTCACGCGGGAGTCCGCGGGCGTGCTGCGCGTCGGCCTGGACAGCAGCGCGAGCATGGCGCGCCTGCGCGGCGCGTACGTGCGCAGCGAGCCCGGCTCCTACGACGCCGGCACGCTCGCCCTCGACAACCTGCCCCGCAGCGTGGACGTGCGCATCGCCGTCACCGCGGCCCAGGGCGACGTGCAGTGGACCGCGAGCGCGCCCACCGGCCGCGTCACGCTGAACGCCACCCACACCGCGGGCAGCCTGACGACGAGCCTGGGCGTCGGCATCACGAGCATCCCGAGCCGCGCCCACATCACCTGGGACGTCGCGAGCAGCACGGGCAGCCTGGTGTGGGACGCGAACGGCTCCGCCGGACTTGTGGACTTCGCCATCAGCAGCGGCCCCGGCCAGCTCGCCGCGCGCGGCAGCGTCAGCGCCATGCCCCCCTACCTGCAGGCGACCTTCACCACGAGCCTGCTCGTCCTCGACGCGCGCACGAGCGCGACCGCTCCCAGCGCGAGCAGCAGCCTGGGCACGCTGAAGCTGGCATGGGCCCAGGACGGGCAGCTCCTCACCGGCCTGCCGAGCAACGACCACGTCCTCATCTCCCAGCCGACCTGGGCGAACACGCGCGCCGACGTCCAGTACACCGGCCTGCGCTACGGGCGCATGGACCTGCGCGGCGTGGACTTCACCGGCGAGCTGAAGGGCACCACGCCCCGCTACCTCAGCTTCGCCGCGAGCACGCCGGACGCGAACGCCACCGGCTGGCTCGACAGCGTCCCGGCCCACCTCCTCGTGGACCAGAGCGGCTCGGGCGAGACCATCACCATCGACACCTTCGGCTCCGGCATGCAGCACCTGCACCTCGACTTCGCCGACAAGCACAGCCCGCTCACGCTGAGCGCGGACGCGCACGCCGTGCCCGGCAGCCTCGTCCTCGACACGGGCGCGCACACCCAGCACGCCGTCTACACGGCGAGCGGCAGCGTGCAGTGGGTGCGCGCCAGCGCGCACGTGCCCATCCCCGGCTTCCCCGCGGTGAACGTGGCGCTGAACGTGAGCGCCGTGCCCACGGCGTGGGACGTGGACAGCCGCAACGGCGCGTTCGCCTTCAACGCCAACGCCCCCATCGGCAGCATCGACCTCGTGGCGCGCACCGAGGACCTCCCGCCCCCCGACCCGAACAGCTTCCAGCAGCGCAGCGTCAGCATCGCGCCCCTGTGCGGCCAGGTGAGCTGGCTCCCCGTGCTCGTGGTTCCGAGCCATCTGTGCGCGACCCTGGACGTGCCGGCCCAGAGCGCGAGCGTGGTGTTCCACCTCGCCGGGGCGCAGCGCGTCTCCTCCACCCCCGACCCGCGCGGCGTGCTCGTGGCGGCGAAGGTCGTGGGCAACCCGCGCTTCATCCTCGATGTCGATGGCACGATGAGCGGCACGCAGCGGGCCAAGGCGCACGTGGACCTCAGCGCGTTGCCCGCGGACCTGCAGGTGCTCACCGGCAGCACGTTCAGCTACCGCGCGAACGCGCCCCTCGACGTCACCATCGACGCCACGTATGGGCACCCGAGCGCGTTCGGCAGCATCCCGAGCGTCCCCTTGCCCGTGGAAGGCGTGGCGGTGCGCGACGGCGGCAGCAGCACGCAGCACGCCGTGCGCGGCCGCGTCCACCTCACCGGCCTGCCGAACGGCTTCGACGTCGGCCCCTCGGGCAGCTTCCTGCCCGCGCTGAACTGCAACCCGTGCGTGAGCATGCTCGGCCTGCCGAACACGGTCGTCCTCGACGCGCAGGGCTGGAAGCCGCAGCACACCACGCTCACCGTGGACGTGGACGTGCAGCGCACCCTGCCCCAGCGCCTCCTCCTCAACGCCAGCATCCAGAACCTCGTGCCCTACGCGGGCGCGACGCAGAGCCTGCACGCCGAGTTCGGCGCGCAGGAGC
>JAIVGT010000123.1 GCA_020201485.1 Halobacteriales archaeon | reverse complement strand
CTGCTCGAGCTCGCGGTCACGGTCGGGTTCCTCGGCATCGCCGCCCTCATCGCCGTCCTCGCCGTCGGCGCGCGCGTGCTGGGCGAGGCGGACACGGGCCTGACGCCGGGCACCATCGCCCTCGTGGGCGGGCTGGCCGCGCTCCTCGTCGTGACCTGGCTGCAGGACGCGCACTTCCTCGCCGAGGGCGAGGCGCGCTTCAGCTTCTACCGCAACCTCGTGCTCCACATCGGGCGCCTCGTGTGCCCGGCCATCGTCATCGCCCTCGTCCTTCCCTTCCCCATCCCGGTGGCGTGGGGCCTGGCCATGGTGGGGAGCATCGTCATGGCGGCCTGGATGCTGCGCGCCATGCCCGACCACCGCGCCTCCTCGCCCCTGGCCGATGCGCCCCCGACGGGCGAGCCGGAGGGGCAGGCGCACGCCCCGCAGCACCGGGAGCACGTCCCGGTCAGCAGCTTCCTCGGCACCGCGGCGCGCAACATCACCGGCAGCGCGGCGGAGTTCCTGCCCGGCCTGCTCCTCCCGCCCCTCGTGCTCCGCCTGCAAGGCGCGGAGCCGAGCGCCTGGTTCTACATCGCCTGGACCGGGGCGAGCATGCTCTTCCTGCTCAGCGCCAGCATCGCGCGCAGCACGTTCGCCGAGATGAGCCGGCACGGCGAGCGCGCCCACGCCCGCTATCTGCGGCAGGCCCTGCGCCACCACAAGCTCATCGTGCTCCCCGCCGCCGTGCTCGCCCTGCTCACCGCGCCCCTCGTGCTCCGCCTGTTCGGCGCCAGCTACCTCCAGCACGGGCTGACCGTCTTCGTCCTGCTCGCGTCGAGCATCGTGCTCATCGTGCCCGTCTACCTCTACCTGGCCCTGCTGCGGAGCCGCGACGAGCACGTCGCGCTCGTGCTCTACCCGGCCATCAACATCACGCTGCTCTTCGCCCTCGCCTACGTGCTCGAGCCGCGCTTCGGCCTGGAAGGCATCGGCCTGGCGTGGATCCTCGCCCACGCCCCCCTGGCGCTGTTCGCCGCGGCGCGGCTGCGCAAGGCGGTGCGCGAACCCGTGGAGGAGGTGACCCATGCCAGCCCCGAGGCCCTGCCAGCTCACCGTCGTGCTCCTCACCTGGAATGAGGAGCGGAACATCGACGCCAGCCTGGACGGGCTCGCCAAGCAGCGCGAGCGCGATTTCGAGGTGGCGGTCATCGACGCCGCGAGCACCGACCGCACCGCGGACCGCGTGCGCGCCCGGCAAGCGGACTTCCCCGTGCCCCTGCGCCTGGAGGTCGCGCCGACCCGCATCAGCGTGGGCGAGGCGCGCAACCGGGGCGTGCAGCTCGCGCGCGGCACGCACGTGGCCTTCCTCAGCGCCGATGCCGTGCCGGGCGAGGGCTGGGTCAGCGAGGCCCTGCACAGCCTGCGCAGTGCCGACATGGTCTTCGGCAGGCAGCTCCACGACCCGCCGCGGTGGGGCGTGGGCGCGGCGGTGCGCGGCCTGCGCTACCACCATTTCCCGTCCGGCCCGAGCAGCGACCCGGCGAAGTTCGCGAGCAACGTGAACGCGGCGCTGCGCCGCGACGTGGTCCTCGCCTTCCCCTTCGGCACGAGCCCGGCGGCGAGCGCGGTGGACGACCTGCTCCTCGCGCAGCGCGCGCTCGGCGCCGGGTACCACGCCGCGTACAACCCGGACATGCTCGTGCGCCACCGGGACGTGGACAGCGCGCGCATGGAGCTGGTCAAGAACGTACGCGAGGGCTTGGGCTGGGGCAGCTTCGCCGCCGAGCTCGGCCTGAACAAGCCCGTCCTCGCCTGGGGCGTGCTCCTCGCCTTCGCCCTGCTCCTCCTCGCGCTCAGCCCGAGCGTCGAGACCTTCCTCCTGCTGCTCCTCGCCCTCTGGGCCCCGGCCCTGCGCCGCGCCTGGCACCGCCGGGGCAAGATGGACCTCGGCCCGATGCTGCTCGGCGTGGCGGCGAGCCCGCCCTTCGACCTCGCATTCCTCTGCGCGTACCTGCGCGGCCTCATCGCCGCGCCGAACCCCAACCCCCCTGTGACGACCAAGGAGATGCAAGCATGACCCGCACCAGCGTGTTCCTCATCGTCGATGCCGGCCGCCAGGACTACGTCCGCCCCGACAGCATGCCCTTCCTGCACGGCCTGGCCCAGCAGAGCCTGACGGGCAGCATGGTCAGCCCGCCCGGCTTCGCCCAGCGCACGGCGTTCTTCACGGGCGTCCATCCGGACGTGAGCAACAACCTCAGCGCCTACGTCTACGACCCGGAGAACAGCCCGTTCCGCTGGCTGCGCAAGCTCGGCCCGCTCCCGAACGTGGTGAAGCCGTACAAGGCGTTCGTGCCGGCGCGGCGCGCCATCAAGCACATCACGAAGTGGGTGAGCGACAGCTACCACACCGACCCGGCCTGGATCCCGCCGCGCTACGCGCCCTTCTTCCGCCTGTGCGAGGACAGCAAGCCGGTGCACGACCCGGGCGCGCTCGGCCGGACGAGCATCTTCGACCTGTGCCGCGAGCACGGCCTCACCTACACCTACCGCGCCCACCCGGTGAGCGGCGACGACGACAAGATCCACGCCAGCCTGGTGCGCGACCTGTCCGCGGGCAAGGACTACCGCCTGTACGTGGCGCAGTTCAGCATCATGGACCAGCAGGGCCACAAGCACGGCCCATTCGCCGACTACATCCAGAATGACTGCCTGGCCGAGCTCGACCGCAAGATCAAGGAGGTCCACGGCGCGCTGCAGGACGGCTACTCCGACTTCGACCTGTTCGTGTGCGCCGACCACGGCATGGCCCCGGTGGAGCAGCGCGTGGACATCCAAAAGGCGCTGCGCAAGCTGCCCCTGACCCCGGCGAAGGACTACGTGGTGTTCGTGAACAGCACGCTCGCCGTGCTCTGGTACCAGAACGAGCGCGCGCGGCGCGAGATCGAGGCCGCGCTGCCGAGCATCCCCGGGGGCCGGCCCATCAGCGACGAGGAGCGCCGCAAGCGCCGCATCCCGACCTCGCGCCAATGGGGCGACCGCATGTTCGCCGCCCATCCGGGCACGCTGTTCTGGCCGGACTACTTCCACGTCAAGGACAGCGTCATCAAGGGCATGCACGGCTACCTGGACAAGACCGCCGAGCAGTACGGCATGGCCGTGCTCACGCGCAGCGAGGGCATCGCGCCGGGCGGCTTCGAGCCGCGCTCCCTGGTGGACGTGTTCCCGACGCTGTGCGACCTGCTCGGCGTGCCCGTGCCCGAGGGCCAGGAAGGCACGAGCCTGCTGGCGAAGGAGCCCCATGCCGCGCGCAAGCTCGTCACCGCCTGAGGCGCAGCTCGTCCTGCCGCCCGCGGACGCGCCCGGCCCCAGCCTCGGCTACACCATCCACGACACGCCCGAGGTCCTGCGCCGCATCGAGGACGACCTGGGCCACGTGGTGCGCGAGGTGCGCCGCGCCGACCCCGGCCTGCGCGCCCTGGTCCTGACCGGCGGCTTCGCCCGCGGGGAAGGCGCGGTATGGCAGGGGGAGCCCCAGAACGATTACGACTTCGTCGCATTGCGCAAGGCCAGGCTCGGCCACGCAGCCTACGAGCCGCTGCGGGCGGAGCTGGAGCGCGATCTCGGCCTGCACATCGACTTGCGACGCGCACCTCCTGCGCATCCAGGCCAGCAAGGGATTCCTCGCCGCCCTCGACGCGCACCTGCTCGCCCTCGGGCTCTACGGCCCGTCGCAGCGGGAGCGTTGGTCCGCGTTCGAGGACCTGCTGGACCGCAAGCGCGCCCCGCCCGAGCTGGCGCGAGGCGTGGACTGGCTCGCGTGGGCGTTCACGTTCAAGGTGGACCCCGGCCGCGCCCCGGGGCGCGACGCGCGCGAGGCGTGGCGCGCCTCGGCGCGGGCCATCCTGGAGACCGTGCCCGTGGCCCTGTGCCATGCCGGCCTGGACAGCCTCGCGGAGTACGCGCGGCACGACACCTGGCTCGACAACGTGGCGTACCGGCTGCACGCCGGCCGCGTGCCGGGCGCGCGCCGCTGGGCCGCGCATCCGACCGGGCGCGTGCGCGCGGCGACGCTGGCGCTCCTGGCGGACCGGGTCGCGGGCCAGGGGAGCATGGATCCGTTCGGCACGTTGGTCGACGTGCCTTCCGCCGCCTCCCAGGTCGTGCCCCTCCTCGCCGGGCTGCGCAGCGTCACGTCGCAGTGACGCCGTCCACGACGACCGCCTCCCACGTGGCGGCGCCCTTCCGCGCTTCGCGCGCCTTCCGGTACGCGGGCGAGTCGAACCAGCGCTTCGCCGCCGCGCGGTCGGGGAACTCGATGACGACGAACCGCTTCGGGGCCCAGCTTCCCTCCAAGGGCTCCGGCGCGCCGCCGCGCACGAGGAAGCGGCCGCCGTGCTGCGCCACCGCCGCCTGGCCAAGCTCGAGGTAGGCGCGGTAGCGCTCCGCATCGTGCACGTCCACATCCAACGGCGACGTAGGCAGGCATGCGCCGCCAGCGGCCACGGGGGCGAAGAAGGTTCCGTCCGGAGGAGGGGGAGCGCGGCGCGCCGGAGGGGCAACCCAGGCGCGCCGCACCTGGACGCACGCGAGGCGTTGGGGAACGTCCCCGGTGGCGCGCGCGCGGGCCGTCCATGCTTCGGGGGCCGCTGCGACCTCAAAGGCCTTCGTTGACAAACCTCGCGGGCCCGGCGGCGCGCCACCGCGCCGCGGGCGTCACGCCGCCGGCTTCGGCTGCGGCTCGGGCAGGGGCATCGCCGGCTGCCGCGGCTCGCGCTGCCGCTGCGCCGCGCCCAGCAGCAGGTCCTCGATGCGCGTCGTGAGATCCTGCCAGTCGTGCTCCTCCACGACCCGCGTCCGGCCCGCCTGCCCCATGCCCTCGGCGAGCTCGGGGTCGGTGAGGAGCTGCAGCAGCGCGCTCGCCAGCGCGTGCGGGTCGCTGGGCGGCACGAGCAGGCCGTTCTCGCCGTCGCGGACGAAGCTCGGGATGCCGCCGATGCGCGCGCCCACGACCGGCCGGCCGCACGCGTTCGCCTCCGCCAGGACCATGCCGAAGCTCTCCGCGTCCGTCACGCTCGGCAGCGTCACGACCGTGGCTTCCTGGTAGGCGCGCACGAGGTCGGCGACGCTCAGCCGCCCGCGGAACACGAC
>JAIVGT010000122.1 GCA_020201485.1 Halobacteriales archaeon | reverse complement strand
GGCGCGCGTCGCGGCCCAGGTCGAACCCATCCTCCCGCCCGCCCTGCTCGGTCTGCTCCCCCATGCCTGGGAGCGCCTGGGCCGCGTGCTCATCCTGCCCCTGCCGCCGGAGCTGGAGCCGTGGCGCGCCGAGGTGTGCGCGGCCTACGCGCGCATCCTGGGGTGCGAGGCCGTGCTGCGCGAGGCCGGCCCGGTGCAAGGCCCGCTGCGCGAGCCGGTGCGCGAGCTGCTCTGGGGGCAGGGCACGGAGACGGTGCACGTCGAGGGCGGCGTTCGCTACGCCATGGACGCGGCGCGCGTCATGTGGAGCAGCGGCAACGTGAACGAGCGGCAGCGCATCGCGCCCCTCGTGCGGCCGGGCGAGCGCGTGCTCGACCTGTTCGCGGGCATCGGCTACTTCACGCTGCCCGTCGCGGTCAAGGCGCGGGCGGAGCGCGTGGTCGCCTGCGAGGCGAACCCCGTCGCCTTCGGCTGGCTGCAGCGGAACCTCGCGCTCAACAAGGTCCAGGCGCGCGTCGAGGCGCGGCTCGGCGACTGCCGCGAGGTCGCGCCGCGGGGCTGGGCGGACCGCGTGCTCCTCGGCTACACCGTGCGCACGGAGGCGTTCCTGCCCGTCGCGCTCGCCGCGCTGCGGCCGGAGGGCGGCGTGCTGCACCACCACGAGGCGTGCCCGGCGCACCTGTGGGAACAGGAGCCTTGGCAGCACGTGCAGGACGCGGCGCGCGCCGCCGGCCGCGAGGCGAAGCTGCTGCGCCAGCACATCGTGAAGAACTACGCCCCGGGCAAGGTGCACGTCGTGGTGGACGCGGAGGTCCGATGACGGAAGGCGACGCGCGCCTCATCATCTGGCACATGGGCCAGGACGACCCGAAGAAGTGCACGGCGCGCAAGATGCAGCGCTTCGGCCTGGCCGAGCTCGTGCCCGTGCCCCGCGGCCTACCGCGCGACGCGCTGCTCCTCGACCCGACCGCCGGCCACGCCCCGAGCCGGCAGGACCTGCCCCTGGCCCGCGCGCACGGCATCGCCGCCATCGATTGCACGTGGAAGAAAGCCGCCGTCGAGTTCCCGGAGGTGCCGGGCCGGTTCCACCGCCGCGCCCTGCCGTTCCTCCTCGCGGCCAACCCGACCGCGTACGGCCGGCCGTTCCAGCTCAGCACGGTCGAGGCGTTCGCAGCCACGCTCTGCATCCTCGGCCTGCGCGACCAAGCGGAGCGCGCGCTCGCCAAGTTCGGCTGGGGGGCGCGCTTCCTCGAGCTGAACGCCGAGCCCCTCGCGGCGTACGCCGAAGCGGCGAGCAGCCGGGAGGTCGTGGCCGCGCAGAAGCTGTTCCTCGACGTGGAAGCGCCCGAGGGGTGAAGGGCCGAAGGTCCACAACGGCAGCCGAGGGTCCGCGCGGCTCGCCGTTCGCTCTCGCGCGGCATTTGAAGGCACAGGTCAGCAGGGCATGTCCCCAGGTGTCGTAGCGCGGGTCTCATGCCCCCGCGCCGGCGTGAAGACCGTCACGGGTCCGGGGACATGGGCAGGCCACGCAAGAGCGCGCCGCGTCGCGAGCCGGACGAGCACGCCGGCATGGCGGCGATGGAGGCGGTGTTCATCGCCATGATGCTCGTCAGCAGCATCGCCATCCTCACCAGCCTCGCCCCGGGAGGCCCGAGCGTGCCCTCCGCTGCGCAGGGCCCCTTGAAGAACATCGCCGAGGACGCGCTCCAAGCCATGCAGAGCATCCCGACGAACGACCGCTACCAGAACGCGCTGAGCCGCGTCGTGGCCAAGGCCTATGCCGGGAACACGACCGAGCTCGATGGCTACCTGGGGCGCACGCTGCCCCCCGGCGCGGGCTACCGGCTCTGGCTCGACAACGGGCACGCGCGCAAGCTCCTCGCCGGCGACAACGAGTCGGGCGACCCGCGGCAGAGCGTGAGCGCGACGCGCCTCTGGCACCCGGACTGGGGCTACGAGGTCCTGCTCCCCGGCTTCGAGGTCGTGCCCGCGACGATGTCCATGCCGCTCAACGCGTACGCCGTGTCCCAAGGAGCGCTCGTGAAGGAAGGCGGCGTCCCCATCACGCTCGACGTCACCACGAGCCAGGCGAGCTACACCTCCAGCTTCGTCACGAGCGTCACGACCGGGCCGAGCGCGGCGCTCAAGCTGTTCAACGAGAACGGCGTGGCGACCTACAACTACAGCGACCCCGTCGTGCTGCCCACGGGCGTCAACAACATCTACACCGACAGCAACGCCGGCCTGCCCCACACGAGCACGTTCAGCGTCGGCGCGGGCACGACGAAGCTTGACGTCACGACGATCAGCGCCGGGCTGGTCGTGGCCTACACGCTCACCCTCACCGCCCCTCCCGGCTCCGTCCCTCCGAGCTATGCCCTGCCCATCGTCACCGGCAAGCTCACGAACAGCATCCTGCTGCCGCCCGCCGGCACGTGGAGCATCGCCGCCTCGGGCACGCTGTCGAACCCGGGCGCGTCGAGCCGCGTCTGGGTCAACGCCACCTCCCCGGTGTACAACAAGGACTGGACGTTCGCCGTGCAGGAGCTGGCGGGCAAGCCCCTGCCCGTCGGGACGAACGTGACCCTCTACTTCCCGCTGGCCTTCACCGGCGTGGACCTGACCCCGACGATCCAGGCCGGCTGGCAGAACATCCAGTGGGGCGTGTGGAGCGGCGGCCAGAAGCTCACCGCCGACCTGGCCTCCACGCTCAGCGGCGCGTCGCGCAACCTCACCGTGCACGCCGACCGCGGGGCCTTCACCACGGATGCGATGTACCTGGTGCGCGCCGAGATGGGCAACGGCACGAGCAGCAGCGCGACGTTCGCCATCAGCGGCATCACGGCCCTGACGACAACGAACGCGAACCCGGTGCAGCACAAGCTCTACCTCGCCACGTCCAAGCCGCTCAGCGCGGGCGCGCCGATGGAGCTGGGCATCCTGCTCGCCTATCCGTCGCTCCTGAACAACCCGCTCACCTTCGACACGATGACGAACGTGACCGTGCGCGCGCCCGCCGGCACGTTCCGCGGCGTGAGCGCAGCGTCCTCGGCGGCGGGCTGGACCTACGTGGACAGCGGCACGCTGAACTGGGCCGCGGGCACGGCCAAGGCGGGCACGAACAAGGTGGGCGTGCTGAACCTCACCGCCCTCGTCGCGTACAACACGACCTCGAACGAGCCCGGCATCCGCGTGCCTGTGACCTTCCCGAACGGCTACAGCGACAAGATGTTCGACGCGACGCAGCCCTACCTCGCGTACGGTGCCTTCCCGCCCGCCTCGGGCATCGCGACGACGGACGGCTTCCCCACCGACGTCCTCGACACGCCGACGACCGTGACCTCCTCCATGTACACGCGCAGCGCGCTCGTGAACGGCACCGCGACGTACAATGCGACCGCCCTGGGCACGCTCGCCACGATGGCGGAGAACATGCGCGTCGGCCTGACGCAGAGCACCATCGCCCTATCGCAGCGCGAGGCGCACGTGGGGGAGACGGTGACCATCACGGCGAACTTCACGCCGCTCGTCAACCTCATCTCCTCGTCCATCTCCTCCTGGCAGATGGAGATCGACGTCTTCGACCCGGCCCAGCCGTTCGAGAGCGCGAGCGCCTGGCAGCCCACGCTGCAGGTGTCGCGCACGGCCGGCTCCATGCCGCCGCTCGTGGGCACGACCCTGCTCCAGGCGAACTTCACCGCGGGCGACGACAGCTTCTACGGTCCCCACCTCGTCCTGGCGCAGGCGAAGTACGTGGTCGCGGGCACGGGCGTCGTGGAGACGGCGCGGCTGCCCATCATCATCAACGTCGTCCCCGACGGCGGGCAGGCGGAGACGAGCCTGTACTGGGTGCTGCTCGAGGCGTGGATGCCGGACTGGGCGTGAGCGCCGCGCGCCCGCCAGCCCAACCT
>JAIVGT010000313.1 GCA_020201485.1 Halobacteriales archaeon | reverse complement strand
GGGCCTGGATGCAGCACCACTGCAAAGTTGCGGACCTGCGGTCGATGGGGGATGCATCCCGCTATAGTGGGAGATAGTAGCAGTCTCCGGCAACCCCACCCTCGACGTTGCCGTGGTAGTGGTGGCTGCATCCGAGCGCGCCGTCACCCCATCCGTCGAGCCAGACGTGCAGATCGTGGTACCATTCAGAGGAGAAGTAGCTGTTATGGTGGTAGTCGGCGGTCCCGTCGCGTCGAACGGGATTTCCATATTGTGGAATCCATAGGCTGGCCTTACCGTCCTCCACCCAACCAAGCTCGTCGGCGAACGCGCTGCTCCCGCCGTAGTCGACGCCATCGGCGCCGTTCCCGTGGGCAAACCACTTCATCCAGATTTCACGGTAGGTCACAACATTGTTGTGTGAGCCATAGGATTGTTCATAACCCTCTGCCCTGAAGTAGGCAGAATCGACGCAACCCCCGTCACAGTTGCCGATCTCGAGAGGGTCCGAAGCTGTCTTCATTGCGGGATGCTTCAACAAGCTGACGACGACTAGCTTGCAGTCTTTGGTCGATTCCAATCGGTAAGAAACTGCGAATCCATTTGGGCGAAGCATCTGAGCGATCGTGTAATGGTACTCGCACCCGCCGCTGGAAGGGGAACCTTGCTCCAGGACCTGTCCCAGTTCGAGCCGATCTGCTTGGAATACCGATCCGGCACTGTTGTCCGAAGGATGCGCGCGAACCTCCGGGATTCCCGCCGCCGCAATCATCACCAGAGACAGAACAATGGTTCGTAGCATGGACGCGTCACCGCGGCGGGAGCACGCATGCCCGGCAAGTCCCTTTGCCACCGAAACGCGGGCAGAGAACTAGCGGTGCGTCAGCGGTGCATCGCCGAGTGGCCCACAGCCTCGCGAACAATGAGTTCGCAAGAATCCGATGCGCCGAGCCTGATGAAGAACGCTTCGTCCGTGGGTGCGGAGATGAATTGTTCGACGTCGTAGTTGAAAAGGCAGCCCCCCCTACCGTGCTTGCCCTGTTGGATGACCTGGCCTACGTGCAAGGTCTTGGCGTCCACAGTTACATGGGGGGGCAACGATTCTGCCGAACTCACGCCGGTTTCGTGGAATGCTCCAAGGACGATGAGAGTTCCAATCAAGGTCGCGACTGCCTGCGCCATCAGTTTGAACTGTGGAGCGGGGTGTAGATAAGAACTCCGTCCCGGGGACGGTCAGCCCTCACACGACCGAGCAGACAGACAGCGTCAGGGCGTGCTGAGTGATCATGGAGAGGTCACCCGATGCGCACGCCCTCGATGAGGTGCGCGATGTCCGTCGTCGGCTTGCCGCCCTGCTCGTACACCCGCTTCGCCGGGGGATCGGTCAGGTAGGTGTCGCTGCGGCCGGCCAGCCGCTCCTCGTACGTGGGCATCTCGATCTGGTAGAACACGCCGGTGGGGATGGTGTCGCCCCACTCCATGCTCTTCAGGAACGCCTGCGCCTTCTTCTGGTCCACCTCGGTGGTGTCCGTCGGGTCGCGCACGCGGCCGTCATAGCCATGGTCCTCGAGCTTGTACACGCGAGGCTGCTTGTTCGGCCGGTCCTCGCCGCCGTACCACTCCTTCGTCTGCAGGTTGTTGTACGTCGGGCAGGGCTGGAGCACGTCGAGCAGGGCCAGGCCCTTGTGGGCGATGGCCTGCTTCATGAGCTCCTTCAGGCCCTTGATGTCGTAGGAGTAGCCGCGGCCGATCCACGTGTACCCGGCGCTGAGCGCCAGGGCGAGCGGGTTGATGCCGTCGTTGATGTTCGGCGCGGGCAGGCTCTTCGTCTTCACGCCGAGCTTCAGGGTGGGGCTGGCCTGGCCCTTCGTCAGGCCGTACACGCCGTTGTCGTAGACGATGTACGCCATGTCCACGTTCCTGCGCCCGGCGGCCATGAAATGGCCAGCGCCGATGCCGTACCCGTCGCCGTCGCCGCCCACGCCCACGATCTCCAGCTCCGGGTTCGCCAGCTTCGCGCCCTGCGCGAAGGGCATCATGCGCCCGTGCAGGGTGTGCACGCCGTAGGTGCGCACGTAATGCGGCGTCTTGCCGCTGCAGCCGATGCCGCTGAACACCGCGGTGCGGTGCGGGGCGAGCTGCAGGTCGGCGAGGGCCATCTGGAGCGCGCTGAGGATGCCGAAATCCCCGCAGCCTGGGCACCAGTCGTTGTGGACGTCTTCCTTGTAGTCCTTCGCCGTGAGCTTGATGGCCGCCTGGGCAGGGGCGCCAGGCTTCGGGGTTTCAGACACCATGGGTCAGCACCACCTTGGGGACCTTCTTGTGGACGTGCTCCTCGACGGCGTGGACGATCTCGTCCTCCGTCATCGGACGGCCGTTGTACTTCAGCACGAGGCCGGCGAAGCTGTGGCCGGTGCGCGCCTTGACCAGCTCCGCGAGCTGGCCGGTGTAGTTCATCTCGATGCACATCGTGGTCTTGGCCTTCTTCAGGAACGCCTCGACCTCGTGCTGCGGGAACGGGCTGAGCAGCTTGATCTGGAGGAAGTTCGCCGTGATGCCCTTGGCCTTCAGGACCTCGAGCGCGTCGAGGATGCAGCCCTTCGTGCTGCCCCAGCCGACGATGCTCACGTCCGCGTTCGCCGGGCCGTACACGCCGACCTTCTTGTCCGCCGGGATGCGCTCGAGCATGAGGTCGTACTTGCGCATCCGCTTCTCCATCATGCGGTCGCGGATGACCGGGTCCTCGGTGATGTGCCCGACGGTCGTGTGCTCGTCGCCCGTCGCCCAGAAGATGCCCCCTTCCTGGCCGAGCGCGCCGCGGGGCGAGATGCCGTCCTCGGTGAACTTGTAGCGCTCGTAGCCGCCGTTCTTGCTCGCGGCGATGGTGTCCTGCTCCGTGGCGAGCTTGCCGCGCGTGATGCGCGACTTGCTCGTGTCGAAGGCGGGGATGGTGGCGCTGTTGTTCGCGAGGTTCTTGTCCGGGAGCAGGATGCCCGGGAGCTGGTACTCGTCGCACCAGTTGAAGATGTCCACCGTCTGGTGGAAGCACTCGTCCAGGTCGCCCGGGGCGAGCACGATGCGCGGGTAATCCCCGTGCCCCATGCCCATGGCGAAGCGCAGGTCGCCCTGCTCGTGGCGCGTCGGCAGCCCGGTCGAGGGGCCGCAGCGCTGGTGGTTGATGACGACGAGGGGCACCTCGTTGATGCCGGCCCAGCCGATGCCCTCGGCCATGAGGCCGAAGCCGGGACCGGAGGTGCTCGTGCTGCTGCGCGTGCCGGCGAGCGCTGCTCCCACCGCCATGCACACGGCGGCGATCTCGTCCTCGACCTGCACGACGACGACGCCCGTTTCGGGGTGCGACTCGAGGTACTCGCTCTCGTCGCTCGCCGGCGTGATGGGGTAGTACGTCTGGAACTTGCAGCCGGCGAGGATCTTGCCCATGGCCACGGCCTGCGTGCCTTGCAGGAACAGGCGCTGCTCGCCCTGGGGCACCGGGACCTTCTTGATGGTGTACGGGAACTGCTTCGCCTGCGCCGCGACCGCGTCGTACGCCTTGCGCGCGGCGATCTTGTTCTGGTCGATGATGACCTGCTTCTTCCCCTTGAAGATGTACGCCAGGCCGTCCTCGAGGAGGGCGAAGTCCGCGTTCAGGACCCCGAGGCTCGCCCCGACGGCGATGGTGTTCTTCATGATCATCAGGTTCGACTCGCGCTCGTTGAGCTGCTTCGCCAGGTCGGCGATGATGCCCTTGTAGTCCAAGGGGAACAGGTGCACGCCCCGGCTGGCCGCGTCCTGCAGCAGGTCGTTGACCGTCGCGCCGCGGCCCTGCTTCGTCAGGTAGGCGGTGACGTCGTCCTTGACGCGCTGGTCCAGGGTGGGGATGCGCTCGATGGGCTCCTGGACGAGGGTGGGGTCGTAGATGATGGCCCCGCCCCGGGGC
>JAIVGT010000121.1 GCA_020201485.1 Halobacteriales archaeon | reverse complement strand
GCGTGGACCTCTCCACCGCCGCGGTCGCCTCGAGCTCGAACATGGCCATCGCCGCGCAGAGCGCGCCGTGCGCCAGCGTCGGCGGCCTGCCCAACGGCGTGTGTGGCCCCGGCTCCATCGGCGAGAACGCGGGCACGCTCGCGCAGGGCCTGTCCGGCGAGACGCAGAACACCGCGGACCTGACCGTGGCGCACGCGACGGACAGCGCCCAGGGCGACCTGGACATGCTCCAGGACGCGTTCGGCCTGGCTCAGCTGCCCGCGGGCCCGTGAAGCCCGTCTTGCGCACCAAGCCCCCCGGCCCTGGCAGGGCCCGGCCGGGTGGTCCTGTTTTCTTTCGCGCCCTCAGCCCGGGCGCTGCCCGCAGCGCCGTCCTTGCGCGTTCCTCGACCTTCCGGGACCCCGTCCCAAGCCCGCGCTGTGGTCTCATTGAACAGACATAAATTATTTGAGCCGGACGCCCGGTCTGCGAGGCCGGGGAGACTGGTGGCGCGGCACGCAGGTTCCAGGTTGCACCCGGCCGGTGCCCGGGGCCTGTCCCTCCTCGTCGTGCTCCTCCTGGCGCTCCCCGTGGCTCCCCTGGCGCAATCGCTCCCCGTGCCGGGCTCCCCGGACGCGCTCGGAGCCGCCTGCGGCGCGGCGCGGGTCCCCGACGTCCCGCAATGGTTCTACCAGCCCCCGAAGCAAGCCGTCCTGGACGCGGAATGCGCGCAGGCCAGCACGGCGGCCGGGTTCTTGCAGGGCGTGCCCCCGGCGCTCCTCGGCGCGCTCGGGGTCGTGAACCAGCCGGACGGCATCGAGATCCCCATCGACAACCTGACCGCGCTCGTGGCGCTGCTCGGCGACGTCGGGGTGCGCAGCATCGCGCACCAGGCCGAGGCGGCGAACAAGGCCATCGACGACGTGCCGCCGAACGCGCTCGCGAACCGCAGCAACGTGTGCTGCACGAACGATCCGGCCATCGCTCTCGACTACAGCGACGTCGAGGACTGCTTCGTCAGCCTGAGCGCGGCCCCGTGCGTGCACGGCGAGAACGCGCTGCCGCGCGTCATCCGCGCGTTGGTCGTCGCCGTGCGGCCCGACGGCCTCGCCGACGTGCGCGAGGACGCGACCATCGACGGCGACTTCACGTTCACCCTGCCCGCGGATGCGCCGGAGGGCGCGTACGGCTTCTACACCCTGCTCACCGACCAGGCCGGGAACCAGGAGCGCGCGCCGACCGCGGCGCAATCGCACATCTTCGTCCAGCAGATGCCCGTCGATTCCCTCGTCGTCTTCGACCGGGGCGGCATCGCCAGCTCGGCCTCGCTCGATGTCCCCTTCGCGCGCGGCGCGGTCGACGTGGCCGTCACGGTCACCGACCCGGCGAGCGCGGTGGACGCGAACTTCTCCGGCCTGAGGCGCGTCGACCTGTACCAGCGCGACGCGACGCACGGCTTCCAGGTCGCTTGGAGCAGCCCCGAGGACGCATGCACCGCGCCCGGGCCGGCGCTCGCTCACCTCACGGCGCACGTCACGCTCGCCGCCGAGGGCGTGCAGGAGTTCTTCACGCGGGCCTCGGACTGCGCCGGCAACGAGGAAGCCGCCAAGGTCGCGGCCGAGGCGCAGGCGGTGAACGACGTCACGCCCCCGCAGTCCCTCCTCGCCCCGCTCCCGGCGTACACGCTCGGCGACGCCCTCCCCCTGTCGCTGGCGTCCTGCGCCGACCCGCCCGCCAGCACCGACGGCACGTCGAGCGGCGTGGCGTCCTGGGTCCTCGGCGTGCAGGGCCCGGGCGATGCCGGTCTCGCTCCCGACGCGGCGCAGACGCAGCTCGCTTGCGGCAGCATCGCGGCGCGTCCCCTGCCCGCCGATGGCGTGTACCGCTACGCCAGCCGCGCTGAGGACGTCGCCGGCAACGTCGAAGGCGCGCATCCCGCGCCGGACACCGCGGTCCTGCGCGACACGCTCCCCCCGAGCGCCTCCATCGGCACGCCCGCCTTCGCGAACGCCCCCTGGGTCGCGCACGCAGCCTGTGAGGACCCGCGCGTCGATGCCGACCACACGCCCTCCGGCCTCGCCCGGTGCGCCGTCGCCGTGACCGGCCCGGAGAGCCGCGCCGCGGAAGCGAGCCTGCCGGCCTGCCCCGGTCCGCAGGTCGCGCAGCCCAGCCAGGAATCCCTCGACCTCCCGCTCCTCCCCGTGCTCGACGGCGCGTACAGCGTGCACGTCGAGGCGCGCGACTGCGCCGGGCACGTCACGACCGCGGACGGCAGCACGTTCCTCGACCGCGTGGCGCCGAGCGTCGGCGGGCTCGCGCAGGTCGTCACGCGCCAGACCGAGGCCGCGCTCCCCCTGGACATCGTGGACCCGGCGCCGAGCAGCGGCCTGGCGAGCGCCACGTGCGTCGCGGGCTTCCGCGGCGCGCAGGAGACGCGCCTCGACCTGCCGGTCACGCTCGGCGCGCAGCAGGGCCCCGGCTCCTGCCTCTTGCCGCTGCCGGGCGAGGACGGCGTGCGCGAGGTGACCGTGGAAGCGACAGACCGCGCCGGCAACGCCGCGCGCCGAGCGACGCGCGTCGAGCTCGACCGCGCCCCGCCCACCATCGGCCTCGCCGTGCCCGACGCGTTCTCCCCCGCCGTCGCGCCCGGCGTGGCGGACATCCACTTCGACCTCGCCGACGCCGGCGTGCTCGTGCGCGACGCGCGGCTCACCGTGACCGTGGACGGCCCCGCCGGCGCCGTGCGCACGCTCTTCCCCTCAGGTCCTGAGGCCTACGGCGCGCTGGACCTCGCCTGGGACGGCACGACCGACCTCGGCGCGCCCGCGGTCGATGGCGTGTACTTCCTGCACGCGACCGCCGTGGACGCGGCGCTGAACGCGCAGGAGCTCACGCGGTCCTTCCTCCTCGACACCACACCGCCCTCCGCGAGCGCGAGCGCATCCGGCGCGGCCGGTCTCGCTGGCTGGTTCACCGGTCCCGTCGATGTCACGTTCCACTGCGCCGACGCCCTCACCGCGTGCCATGTCGCACGGACCGTCGGCGCCGGCGCGGAGCAACCGGGCGCGGACGGGGGCATCGTGCGCATCGCCGCGCAGGGCACGACGCAGGTCGCCTTCGCCGGCGTGGACGCCGTCGGCAACCGCGGCGCGACGCAGTCCCTCGCGGTGCGCGTGGACAGCCAGGCCCCCACGACCTTCGCGACGGCGAGCGGCATCGCCGGCGAGGCGGGGTTCTACCTCGGGGCCGTGACGCTGACCTTCGCCTGCGACGACGCGACGAGCGGCTGCGCGGGCGTGCAGGCCGCGCTCGACGACGGGCCGTTCGTGGCCATGCTCCCGGACGCGCACCTCATCGTCAGCGGCGAGGGCGGGCACACCGTGCGCTTCGCCGCGCGGGACGTGGCCGGCAACGCCGAGCCGGAGCGCGCCCTGTCCTTCACCATCGACACCCTGCCCCCGACCGCGACCGCGACGCTCACCGGCGCGTTGGGCGACGCGGGCTGGTTCACCGGGCCGGTCCAGGTGGCCCTCGCCTGCGAGGACGCACGGGCCTGCACGCTCGGCTTCCGCTTCGGCGACGAGGACTGGCAGACGTACAGCGCGCCGTTCACCCTCGGCGCCGGCGAGCACGCGATGAAGTTCCGCGCGCGCGACGCCGCCGGCAACGTCGAGCTGGAGCAGCCGCTGACGGTGCGCGTGGACGACCAGCTCCCGGTCACCGGCATCAGCCTCACCGGGCGGGCCGGAGCGGACGGTTGGTTCACCGGTCCCGTGCTCGCGGCGCTGACGTGCAGCGACGCCCCGAGCGGCTGCGCCAGCATCACGGCCACGCTGGACGACGCCCCGGCCGGGGCCCTCGCCACCATCACCGACGATGGAGCGCACCACCTCACCGCCCAGTCCCGCGATGTCGCCGGCAACCTCGAAGCCCTGCAGGCCCGCACGGTGCGCATC
>JAIVGT010000120.1 GCA_020201485.1 Halobacteriales archaeon | reverse complement strand
AGGGCGTGAACACCATCGCGTGCAGCGTGACCGACAACGCGGGCAACGGCGCGACGGCGACGGAGACCGTCCCGCTCGACACCGTCCCGCCCGCCACGACGGCGAGCACGGACGGCCTGCTCGGCAACGGCGGCTGGTGGCGCTCCGCGGTGGACGTGGAGCTGACCGCGACGGACGCGACGAGCGGCGTGGACAGCACGCACTTCACCCTGGACACCGACCCGGCGGCCGAGGGCACGAGCCTGACCGTGGAGGACGACGGGCTGCACACGCTCGCCTACGCCTCCGACGACGTCGCCGGCAACGCCGAGGACGAGCACAGCCTCGCCATCAACATCGACAGCACGCCCCCGCGCATCTCCATCATCAACCCGCGCCAGGGGGTCGTGTACGCGAACGACGTGGACCTGCCCGATGCGCCCGAGGGCCCGAACACCGTCATCATCGGCGACAAGACGGTGACCGCGGATGCGAGCGACGCGCTGAGCGGCGTGTCCGAGGTGGAGTTCTACGTGGACAAGGTGCTGCGCGCCACGGCCTCCGCCGCCCCCTACGAGTTCGCCTGGGCGGCCGGGGAGGAGATTCCGGGGGACCACAGCCTCCAAGCCGTGGCCTACGACCGCGCCGGCAACTCGGCGAGCATCGCCATGACGGTCACGACCGTCCCCACGCCCCTGGACATCATCTGCCGTGACATCCCGCCGGTCATCGACACCATCCGCACCCCCGGCCTGCAGATCATCGGCCTGCTGGGTGACGTCATCCAGCTCCCGGACGAGGTGACGCGCATCGTGCGCTCCCTGGGCGTGGTGTGCGAGCCGCCGTCGAACGGCCCGGGCGGGCCAGGCGCGCCGTGCGGCGACGTGCTCGTGGACCAGGACGGCGTGAAGGTCGCGGTGACGGTCACGCCCTACGTGGACCCGAACGGCATCGTGCACCTCACGTGGTGCGTGTGGGCCGACGCGACGGCGGCCGGGCACCAGAACGCGGGCACGGCCGGGCGCGTGGACTACATCTACACGCAGGTCTGCCAGGTCCCGTTCAGCGCCTGGGTGTTCACCGACCTCCCGGAGCTGGTCCAGGTCTGGAAGGCGTACCGCGTCACGTGCTGAGGGGCCAAGCCGGGCGGGCGCTATCCCGCCCGCTCCGGCGGGCCGCCCAGATAGAGCCGCGCCAGGTCCGGGTCCGCCAGGAGCTGCGGGCCCGGGCCCTCCATCTTGTTCCTTCCCACGTCGAGCACCACGCCGCGGTCGCTCACGGCCAAGGCTTTCCGGGCGTTCTGCTCGACGAGGAGGATGGGCGTGCCCTGCTCGGCGATGGCGCGCACGGTCGCGAACACCTGCCCCTGCAACTGGGGGGCGAGGCCGGCGCTCGGCTCGTCGAGGAGCAGCACCTTCGGCTCCTGCATCAGGGCGCGCGCGATGGCCACCATCTGCCGCTGCCCGCCGCTCAAGCGGCCGGCCTTCTCCGCGGCCCGCTCGCGCAGCACGGGGAACAGGGCATGCACGCGCTCCACCGCGCCCGCCCGCTCGCCCCGCGCGAACGCGCCCATGGCCAGGTTCTCCGCCACGGTCAGGTTCGGGAACACGTTCGCGAGCTGCGGCACGTAGGCCAGGCCCCGGCGCACGACCTCGTGCGGGGGCAGGCCGCGCAGCGGCTCGCCGAGGAGCTCGACCTCGCCCTCGCGCACCGGGAGCAGGCCGACGATGGCCTTGAGCAGCGTGCTCTTCCCCGCGCCGTTCGGCCCGAGCACGGTCACGACCTCGCCCGCCTCGACGCGCACGCTCGCGCCGTGCAGGACCAGGGCCGGGCCGTAGCCGGCGACGATGCCCTCGGCGCGCAGGACGCTCATGCCGCCCCCAGGTACGCTTCCAGGACGCTCCGGTCCACGCGGATGTCGTCCGGGGCCGCGTCGGCGATCTTCTTCCCGTGCGCCATGACCGCGACCCGGTCGCACGTGCGCAGCACGGACTCCACGTCGTGCTCGATGACGAGGAAGGCGCAGCCCTGCAGGGCGCGGATGGCGGCGATGCGCTCCAGGATGCGCTGGGCGAGGACGGGGTTCACACCCGCCAGCGGCTCGTCGAGGAGCATGAGGCGCGGCTTGAGCATCATCGCCCGGCCTAGCTCCAGGAGCTTGCGCTGGCCACCGCTCAGGCTGCCGGCGTAGGCGTCGGCGTGCTCCTGCAGGCCGAGGAACTCCAAGGTCTCCCGGGCGCGCGCCTCGACCTCGCGCTCCTGGCCCGTCCACGTGCGCAGCATCGCGGGCAGCACGCGCTCCCCGTGCTGTCCGGGCGCGGCGAGGCACACGTTCTCGAGCACGGTCATGCGCGCCAGGGCGCGCGCGATCTGGAACGTGCGCGCCAGGCCGCGCTGCGCCAGGTCGTGCGCCGGCTTGCCCGTCACGTCCTCGCCACGGAGGCGGACGCTGCCGGCATCGGCCGGGAGCGCTCCGGCGACGAGGTCGAAGAGCGTGGTCTTGCCCGCGCCGTTCGGGCCGATGAGGCCGACCATCTCCCCGGGGCCCACGTCGAGGTCCACCGCGTCCACGGCGCGCACGCCGCCGAAGGCCTTGGCCAGGCCGCGCACGCGGAGCAGCTCACTTGCCAAACAGCATCTCCTCCCGCCGCCCGACCAGGCCCTGCGGCCGGAACATCATGAGCGCGATGAGCACGAGGCCGACGACGAGGTACTGCGCCGGCCCGGCCTGGCTGAGGAAGGCGAGCGGCCCGGGGAGCTTCACGACCTGCGCCAGGGAGATGAGCCCCCAGAGCACGACGCTCCCGGCGAGCGCGCCGCGCAGGTTCCCCAGCCCGCCGAGGACGACGATGATGACGGCATAGAACGTGTTGATGGTGGTGAAGTTGTCCGGCACGACCTGGGCGTAGGCCCAGGCGAAGAGCATGCCGAACAGCGCGCCGGGCAACGCGCCGATGGCCAAGGCCTGCAGCTTGAAGCGGAACGTGTCCTTGCCCAGCGCCTCGGCCACGCCCTCGTCCTCGCGGATGGCCTTGAGCACGCGGCCCCAGGGCGAGCGCACGAGGAGGGCGAGCGCGGCGTAGGAGAGGCCCGTGAGCAGGAGCGCCAGGGCGAGGACGAACAGCGGATACGGGTTCGCGCCGAGGCGCGCGGCGAAGGAGGCCCACGCGCCCTGCGTCGCCCACTCCAGGCCGGGCCGGGGGAAGCCGCGGATGCCGAGCGGGCCCTGCGTGAGCCAGACCTCGCTCGTCGCCACGATGCGCAGGATCTCGGCGAAGCCGATGGTGACGATGGCGAGGTAGTCCTCGCGCAGGCGCAGCGTCGGGATGCCGAGGAGCGCGGCGAAGAGGGCAGCGGCGGCGAGGCCGAGGAGCACGCCCCACCCCATGGGCCAGCCTTGGAGGTGCGCGATGCCGACGGCGTACGCGCCGATGGCGGCGAAGCCGACCTGGCCGAAGTTCACCAGCCCCGCCTGGCCGAACTGCAGCGCCAGGCCCAGGCTGAACAAGGCGAAGAGGGCGATGAGGATGCCGGCGTTGACCATGTAGCCCGTGCCCAGGCCGAGCGCGGCGAACGCGCCGAACACGGCGAGCACCGCGGCGAGGAGCACGAGCCCATCGCGCGCGTCGCGGCCCAGCTTCACGCCACCCGCCCCCCGAACAGGCCCTGCGGCCGGGCGAGGAGGACGAGCACGAGCACGACGAAGCCGGCGGCGAACTTGTACTCCGGCCGCCACAGCCCGGCGGTCAGCTCCATGGCCAAGCCGACGACGAGCCCGCCGACCATGGCCCCGTACGGGCTGCCGATGCCGCCGAGGATGGCGGCGGCGAAGAGCGTGAGGAGCAGGGTCTGCCCGACCGTGGGCGTGATGGAGAAATTGTTCAAGGGCAGCATGGCCCCGGCGATGGCGGCGAGCACCGCGGCCACGACCCACACCACGAGGATGGCGCGGTCCACGTC